>JBAXVU010000001.1:0-34277 GCA_037128905.1 Pseudomonadota bacterium
GGATATACAAATAAATCAGTGGGTGGAAAAATTGGTACAAAATACGAGGTTTACGAAGATATTTATTTTAGACCAAACCTAAATATTCAATCAGATAAATTAGAAACTGGTAGCACGGCATCATCATTGCTTAAAAGCAGACAAGGTACCACGTTAACAACAGGAGTTGGCTACAACTTTTTTGTTGATCTTAGAGACTCTAGATACAATCCTACAGCTGGTTCCGTATCTTATTTTGAACAAAATATTGCAACTTTAGTTAGCGATATACCCGCCATTCAAACTAATGTTGGCTCTACTTATTATAAAGAACTTTTTAGCGAAAAATATATCGGCTCAGCAAAAATTAGACTTTCAAATAGCGCAGCATTAGATAATAAAAACGTAAAAATATCTGATAGACTTTATCCCTCTCAGACCGACTTAAGAGGTTTTGAATTAAGAGGAGTTGGACCTGTGGATGGAGGGGATCATATAGGTGGAAATTATCTAGCAACATTAAGTTTAAAATCTACTTTTCCTAATCCAATTCCAGATAATTTTAAAGCAAACTCTTACTTATTTTATGATGCTGGAAATGTTTGGGGCGTAGATTATTCTGACATAATTTCTGGCAGTTCCAAAATTAGATCATCGACAGGTGTTGCTTTAGATTTTATGAGTCCACTAGGACCATTAAGCTTTACTTATGCAATTCCACTTTCAAAGGCATCTACTGATAAGCAACAAAATTTTTTGTTTAATATTGGATCAAGTTTTTAGTAATAAAATTTAACAATCAATGAGTAACACTTTTTTTTTCAAAAAAAATAAAGAATTCTTATTACTAAAAGATATCTTTTTATTGTGCAATTCTTCGAAGATTGAAAGTCCAAATAAAAAAATTGTAGGAATAAATAATTTAAAAGATGCAAAATTTAATGAAATTACATTCTTTGATAATTTAAATTATTTAAAAGAGGCTCAAAATACAAAAGCTCTTGCTTGTATAGTAAATGAAAAGTTTCAAAAATATCTCAATAAAAATATTATTCCTGTTATTTCAAAAAATCCTTTAATTGATTTTTATAAGATTGTTTCTTTATTTTATCCTGAATCAAATAACGATAGTGAACAAATTGATTTTATAAATTTTAGTAAACTGACAAAATCTTTTAGCAAAAGCATTTTCTTCGGTAATAACTGTTTAATTGAAAAAACAGTTAAAATTGGTAGCAATACAAAAATTGGTAATAACGTCTTAATAAAAAAAGGAGTTCATATTGGAAAAAATTGTTTAATAGGATCAAATGTTATTATAGAAAATTCTTTAATTGGAGATAATGTAGTAATAAAATCTGGATCATTAATTGGCCAAACTGGATTTGGATTTAAATTTATAAATAAAAAAAAATTTAAACTTCCTCATATAGGTAGAGTAATAATTGAAAACGATGTTCAAATAGGATCTCTTTGCACTTTAGATAGAGGCTCATTAGGGGATACAGTTATTGGAGAGTTTAGCTCTGTAGATAATCAAGTTCAAATTGCACATAATGTTAAAATTGGCAATTTTTGTATGGTGGCAGCACAGGTAGGAATTGCTGGAAGCACAGTTATTGGAAATTACGTTAAAATTGGTGGTCAGGCAGGACTTTCTGGTCATCTAAGAATAGGTAATAATGTAAAGATTGGTGGTAAAAGTGGCGTGATTTCTGATATTGAAGATAATAATGCTGTTATGGGTTATCCAGCTAAAAATATTAGAGAATTTGTAAAAACAAGATAGTAAATTTATGGCTTTAAAGAAGGAAATATCAAAAGAAGAAATAAAGAGTTTAATACCTCATAGAGAACCTTTTTTGTTAATTGATAAACTAACAGACATAGTCCCAATGATTTCAGCGACAGGGATTATGAATATTAAAAAAACAGACTTTTTTTTTAATGGTCATTTTCCAGGACAACCCGTTATGCCAGGAGTATTGATTGTTGAAGCTTTTGGCCAAAGTGCTGCTGCTTTAACAGCGTATAGTTTAGATCCATCAATTGTTAAAAATAAATTAGTTTATTTAATGACTGTTAATGAGGCTAGATTTAGAAATCCAGTAATGCCTGATTGTGAATTAAAATTGAAAGTCGAGGCAATAAGATCAAAAGGCAAAGTATGGAAGTATAAAGGTGTTGCAATGGTTGGTGATAAAATTATGGCAGATTCAGAATGGATGGCAACTATAGTCGACAGAAAAGATTAATGATTAACGATAAAGCTATAATTGAGAAAAACGCTTCAATAGATCCTTCCGCCAGCATTGGTCCATTTAGTATTATAGGTAAAGACGTAAAAATTGGAAAAAATGTTAAAGTATCATCACATGTAGTGATCTCTGGAGATACTTCAATTTCTGAAGGTTGTGAAATATATCCATTTTCTTCAATTGGAAACAATCCTCAAGATTTAAAATTTAAAGGGGAAAAAACAAAGTTAGTTATTGGTAAAAATAATAAAATTAGAGAGTACGTAACAATTAATCCAGGAACTCAGCACGGAGGTGGACTAACTACAGTAGGAGATAACTGTCTATTTATGATCTCATCGCATATTGCTCATGATTGTAAAATTGGAAACAATGTAATTCTTGCAAATAACGTAGCTATAGCTGGGCATGTGGAAATAGATGATGGCGTTATTGTAGGTGGCAATTCCGCAGTTCAACAATTTACAAGAATTGGAAAAATGGCAATGATAGGCGGAATGACCGGGGTTGAAAAAGATGTTATCCCTTATGGATTAGCAACAGGTAATAGATCTCATTTAGAAGGAATTAATATTATAGGATTAAAAAGAGCAGGTTACTCCACAGAAGAAATTAATATATTAAATCAGTCTGTTAAATTAATTTTTTCAAACAATCTTTTAAAAAACGGAATTGAAGAAGCAAAAAAATTTTCTAAATTTAAAACTGTTAACGATGTTATAAGTTTTTTAGAAAAAAGTGAAAAACGACCAATTTGTAGACCATTAAAATAAATGCTTGGATTAATAGTTGGCGAATCTAGTTTGCCAAAATTTTTAATAGCTAAATTAATCAAAAAGAAAAAAAATTTTTTAATATTAGATTTAACAAAAGCTAATATTTATAAAAAATATAATAATTCATACAGTCTAAAAATAACTCAATTAGGAAAAGCAATTTCAATTTTAAAAAAAAATAATTGCAAAAAAATTATTCTGATTGGAAAAGTTATGAGACCAAGAATTTCTTCATTAAAATTTGATAGCAGGGCTTTATTTTATCTACCAAGATTATTTAATGCTTTTAAAAAAGGAGACGGAAGTATCATAAAAGAAGTTATTAAAATTTTTAAAGAAAATAACATATCAGTTATTAATAGCATGTCTTTTACACCGGAATTAATTTTTAAAGATAAAAACATTAATAACGTAAAAGTTAGCAATGAAGACAAAAAAAGCATTCTTAAAGGAGTCAATATAATAAAATCTTTAAGTCAATTTGATATTGGACAATCAGTTATTTTGAATAACGGTTATGTCTTGGCAATAGAAGGGCCCGAAGGTACTAATGAAGCAATTAAAAGATCTCTTTTGCTTACTAAGAAATATAATTTAAAAAATAAATCCATCTTAGTTAAGTTTCCTAAAATAAATCAAGATCTTAGAGTTGATTTACCAACTTTAGGATTTGAGACTATTAAAAATTGCATTAAAGCTAATATTAAAGGCATCGCCATTAAAAAATCGCAAAATATTATAATGAATAAAAATCAAGTAATAGATTTAACTAAAAAAAATAACTTTTTCATTACCGCTTTATAAATTGTCTAAAAAAATATTTATAATTACCGGAGAGTCCTCTGGGGACAAAATAGCTTCATTAATTATTAAAAAAATAAAAGAAAAAAATCCCAATACTGAATTTTTAGCTGTAGGAGGAGAGTGTATTAAATCCATAGGTGTTCAATCTATTTTTGATATTAAAGATATCGCTTTTATGGGATTTGTTGACGTTGTAAGAAATTTATTTTCAATAAAAAGAAAGATTAATTTAACAGTAGAAAAAATTTTAGAATTTAATCCAGATGCTATTCTTTCTATAGATTCGCCTGATTTCTCATTCCGTATTTTGAAAAGAATTAAAAAAATTAATAATAAAATTAGAACTATACATTTAGTTGCTCCACAAGTATGGGCATGGAGAGAGAATAGAAAAAAAATAATAAGTAAATTTATAGATCATTTATTGTTATTATTTCCATTTGAACCAAAATATTTTGATGGATTTATAAAAAATACTTTTGTGGGTCATCCATTTTTTGACTCTTCTGTATTTAAGATACTGAAATTAGAAAATATCACTAAAAACTATATTACTTTATGTCCTGGCAGTAGAAGTTCTGAAATAAAAACTTTTATGCCTATTTTTATAGAATTTATAAAAAAAATTAATCTAGATAATAATTTTATTTTTCATATTCCTTCAATTAATAACAGGAAACAATTAATTAATGATCTATTAGCAGTTTCCGGAATTAAGAATTATTTAATTACCACAAGTGAAGAAGATAAAAATTTATATATAAAAAACTCTATTTTAGCAGTGTCAAAGTCAGGAACAATAACTTTGGATATTTGCAAAAATCAATGTCCGCTAATTGTTGTCTACAAAACGTCTGCAATAAATTATCTTTTAATTAAACCCTTTATAAAGACTAAATTTGGCAATATTTTAAATATTATAGCTAATAGAGAGGTAATACCCGAGTTGATACAAAATGATTGTAATGTTAATAATATTTATAAAAAAGCACAAGAATTTATCAATAATGAAAATTTACGAAATTCTCAAGTTATTGATTATACGAAATTTCTAAAAGAAATTATTATTTCAAACAGTTTAGAGAAAATTTCAGATTGTGTGCTGGAGTAAAGTTTGAGATTTATCTTTTAGAAAGTTCAACAAAATCTCTTTTTGCTTTTCCTGTAAATAATTGTCTGGGTCTATTTAGTTTATTAGTAGAGTCCGAATACATTTCTTTCCAGTGAGCAATCCAACCAGCAGTTCTAGCAACTGCAAACAAAACAACAAACATATCCGTTGGAAATCCAATTGCACTTAATGTTATTCCTGAATAAAAATCTATATTGGGGTATAATTTTTTTTGAACAAAATAGTCGTCATTTAAAGCTATTTTTTCAAGTTCTAAGGCAACTTTTAGCAACTCATCATCTTTTTTTCCGACAGCATCAAGCACTTCATAACATGCTTTTTGCATAACTTTAGCTCTTGGATCGTAATTTTTATAAACTCTATGACCAAACCCCATTAATCTAAAATTATCATTTGGATCTTTTGCTCGTTTTATGAATTCAGGAATATTTTTAACGTTTCCAATTTTCTTTAGCATGTTCAAAGCAGCCTCATTAGCCCCGCCGTGCAAAGGACCCCAAAGAGCAGAAAAACCAGCAGCAATTGATGCAAAAGGATTTACAGCGGAGGAGGCTGCTAATCTCACGGTTGATGTTGATGCATTTTGTTCATGGTCAGCGTGAAGAATAAATATTTTTTCTAAAGCATCAGAAATTGTTTTATTAATTTTGTATTTTTGAGCTGGCACAGAAAAACACATATTTAAAAAATTCTCACAGTAGCTCAATTCATTGTCAGGATAAACAAAAGGCTGTCCAATTGAATATTTGTAAGCCATGGCAGCTAGAGTTGGAACTTTTGCTATCATTCTTCTTGAAGAAATTTCTCTTTCAACTGGATCATTAACATTTGATGAGTCAGCATAAAAAGCTGACAAAGCACCGACAACTCCAAGCATCATTGCCATTGGATGACTACCTCTTCTAAATCCATTATAAAAAGATCTTATTTGCTCATGAACCATAGTATGGTTTTTTATAGCACTAGAAAATTCATCGAATTGCTTTTTATTTGGCAATTCACCTCTGTCTAAAAGATAAACAACTTCTAAAAAAGAACTTTTTTCAGAAAGTTTTTCAATCTCATATCCTCTATACAATAGAGTTCCTTTGTCACCATCAATAAAGCAGATTTCAGATTGACAGCTTGCTGTGGAAGTGAACCCAGGATCAAAAGTAAAATGACCTGTGTTTTTGTAAAGATCTCTAACATCAATTACTGAAGGGCCGATTGTACCTTTTTTAACCGGTAATTCGTATTTTTTTCCGTCAATTTCAAGAAAACATTTATCCGACATAAAAATTAGTTATCAGTTTTTAATATTTTTGTCTATTTTATCAAAAAAGATTTCTAATCGTTTTAATAATTCATTCAAACCAAGCGAATTAGCTATATCATAAACAGCTGGTCCATACTCAGATCCAGTCAATATAATTCTTAAGGGCTGCCCTAAGTCTTTAAAGTTAATTTTTTCAGTTTCAATAATTTGATCAAAGATCTTTTTTAAAAACTCTTTACTAACGTTACTTTCGCTTTTTATTTGAGAGTAAATTGATCTTATAATATTTAGCTTTGATTTATCAATTTTTTCTTTTTGAGCATCTGTTAATTCATAAGAAAATATGTATTTTGAATTATTATAGATATCTTCTAAGCATTTTGATTTGTTTTTTAAGAAAGATAAACTTTTTTCTATAGTGGAATAAAATTGTTCTGGAATTTTTTTTTTATAAGATTCTGAATATTCAATTAACCTTTCTAATAAAATTTTATCATTTATATTTTTAATATAAAATTCATTCATTGATTTAATTCTATCAAAGTCTAACTTTGATGGAGATTTTCCAATATTCTTTAAATTAAATAATTCTATACTCTCTTTTTCTGAAAATATTTCTTTATTCTCATAAGACCATCCAAGTCTTAGTAAATAATTTTTAAGTGCTTCTGGAAAGATTCCAATTTTTTTATAATCTTCTACAGTCGAAGCATTATCTCTCTTGGATAGTTTTTTTCCTTCTTTTGAGTGAATTAGAGGAATGTGAGCATATTCTGGAATTTTCCATCCCATACTTTCAAAAATTTGCATTTGTTTAAAAGCATTTATTTTATGATCATCACCTCTTATTACATGTGTAATTTTCATTTGATAGTCGTCAACTGCCGCTGACAAATTATATGTGGGCTTGTTATCTTTTCTTAAAATTACAAAATCTTCTATTGTATTATTTTTAATCTTTACATTACCCTGTACCAAATCTTTAAGCGTCGTTTCTCCATCTAATTTGGATTTAAATCTAACAACAAATATTTCGTTGTTCTTTTCTTCTTTAAGATCTCTACATTTTCTACTGTAGGTATAAGGGATTTTTTTTTTAAGTGATAATTCTTTTTCTTTTTCTAGTTCTTCCTCAGAACAATAGCATTTGTAAGCATTTCCATTTGCTAAAAGTTTTTTTGAAATTTCAATATGAGTTTCAATATTTTTTGACTGAATATAGGGTTTTTCATCCCAGTCTATTTTTAACCATTTTAACGTTGATATAATTTGATCGAGATATTCTTCCTTTGATCTCGCAATATCGGTATCTTCAATTCTTAGTAAGAATTTACCTTTTTGATTTTTTGAAAATAACCAATTAAACAAAGCAGTTCTTGCTCCACCTATATGTAAATTTCCAGTAGGTGATGGGGCAAAACGCGTAATAACTGTTGAGTTAGTATTCATTATTTACAAGAATACAGAACTAATATTATTTAATTAAATTAGTAAATTAAAATTTTCTGTACAAAGATGCTAAAACTCCCTGTATTTTTACTCTTTCTGGATTGTAAATTTTTGTTTCATAAGCAGGATTAGCGCTTTCCAAAGCGATTGACTGACCTTTTTTTCTCATTCTTTTCAAAGTCGCTTCGTGATCATCAATTAATGCCACAACTATTTTTCCATTTTCTGCTGCATTAGTTTTTCTAATAATAACGTAATCACCAGTATTAATCCCAGCCTCTATCATTGAATCACCCTCAACTTTTAATGCAAAATAATCATTTGAGCCTAAAAAACTTTTTGACAATGGTAAACTTTCTGTTTCTGTCTCAAGAGCTTCAATAGGGGATCCAGCGGCTATTCTTCCTATTACTGGTATAAATTTTTCTTCTTCATCTAGTTTGTTAAGATCTAATCCGCCTTTTATGATTGTAGGTGAAAAATTATTATATAAATCCTTTGCTCCTGCATTTTCAGGTAATTTAATAACCTCAAGGGCTCTCGCTTTATGGGGCAGTCTCTTAATAAAGCCTCTTTCTTCAAGGGCGGATATAAGTCTGTGAATGCCTGATTTTGATCTAAGATTTAGCGACATTCGCATCTCATCATATGAAGGCGAGATGCCAGTATGCTTTAACTTTTCGTTTATATAAATTAGTAAATTTTTTTGCTTTTTAGTTAACATAGAACAAAACCTAAACAGATATCGTTCTATTTAAGTTCTTATTAACATACAACTTAGATAAGTTATTGAAATATATATCTATTTAGAAGTAAAGGATCTTATTTTATCTACAATATTCGAAGATTTTATTAATGATTCGCCAATCAAAAATGTTCTGATGTTTGTTTTTTTGCAGATATAAGAAATATCTTTTTTAGAATTAAATCCACTTTCGGAAACAACGATGCGTTTCTTTAATTTAAATTTTTTATAAAGATAAACCGTATTATTAATATCAGTTCTAAAATTTTTTAAATCTCGGTTATTAATACCAATAATACTATTCTTAAAAGTTAAAGCGAAAGCCATCTCTTTATTGTCATGCACTTCAACAATAGTATCCATACCGCATTTATTAGCAGCCTCATATAAGTCTTTAGCAGTTTTTTTACTTACGGCTGATAATAAAATTAAAATACAGTCCGCTCCATAAAATTTTGATTCATAAACTTGAAATGGGTCAATAAAAAAATCTTTGGCTAAAATAGGAATATTATATTTTTTTTTAATTTTTTTAATATAGTTTTTGTTACCGAGAAAAAAATTATCTTCTGTTAACACTGATAGACAGGTTGCGCCACCAACAATATATTGTTTAGCTATATTCATTGCATTAAAATCTTTTTTTAAGATACCCTTAGATGGGCTAGCTTTTTTTATTTCAGCTATAATAGAAATTTTATTTTTTTTAATATTATTTTGTATTCTTTTTTTAAATAAAGACTTTTTTTTGCAACTATATAAAAATTTATTAACTAATTGATTGCTTTTATCAGAAATTAATTTTTTTTTTTAAAATTAATAATGTTATTTAAAAAATTCATTATTTAATTAATTCACTAATTTTGGTTATGGCTTTTCCTGATAATAAATAATTCTTAGCAACATAATAAGCATGTTTTAAGTTTTTTTCTTTATCAGCAACAATTAGTCCAGCCGCCACATTTAAAGAAACAATTTCTAAAAAAGCATTATGCCTTCCATTCAAAATTTCAATTATCTTTTTACTATTGTAAACGCTGTCTTTTCCAATAATTGATTTAAATTTATATTTTTTCTTAATAAAAGAACTAGGATTAATAATAAAATTTTTAATTTTTCCATTATTTAATTCATAAACTTTTGTTTTATTAAAAATAGATATTTCATCTAATCCATCTGAACTGTGAAAGACCCATGCCTTTTTATGACCTAAAGCTTTTAATACTTTTATATAATCAACTAGTAAACTTTTATCAAAAATTCCTATTATTTGCCTTTTTACTAAACCAGGATTTATTAATGGACCTAATAGATTAAAAATTGTTTTGAAAGGAAGGTTTTTTCTTATAGCAGCAACATTCTTCATTGCAGAATGATAGTTTGGAGCAAATAAAAAAATGAATTTATTCTTTATTATTTTTTTCTCTAAATTTTTTTTATTATCAGTTATATTAATTCCAAGTTTTTCAAGAACATCAGCAGACCCGCATTGAGAAGTAATCGATCTATTGCCATGTTTGACAACACTAACGCCTAAACCAGCTAGCGTAATCGCTGTTGCTGTTGATATATTCAAAGTTTGCTTCCCATCTCCTCCTGTTCCGCATGTGTCTATAGAGTTTTTTGGAACTTTAACTTTAGTTAATTTTTTTCTTAGAATTTTGGCTGCAGATAGAACATTATTATAATTAAATCCATTTCTTGTTATTAAAGTTAAAATTGATGAAACTAAGTGTTCATTAATTTCCGCATTAATAATTTTTATAAATAAAAAATTTAATTCTGAATCTGTAACTTTTTTATTAACTATTAATTTTGCTATTATCTTATTTAAAATCATTTTATTTTTATGAAATTTTTAAAAATTATATTTCCAAAACTAGTCTTAATACTTTCAGGATGAAATTGAATACCATAAAGATCATATTGTTTATGATTTATTCCCATAATAACATTATCGCTTGTTTCAGCGGAAATTTCAAACTCATCGCTTAGCGTTTTATTCTCAATTACTAAACTATGATATCGTGTAGCAAAAAAATTTTTGGGAATTTTTTTAAATAATTTTTTTCCGTTATGTATAATTTTACTTAATTTTCCATGCATTATAACTTTTGCTCTCTTGATCGTTGCTCCAAAAGCGGAACCAATAATCTGATGTCCAAGACAAATTCCTAATATAGGTACTGTTTTATAAAATCTTTTAACCAAATCTATGCATATACCTGAGTTATTTGGATGTCCTGGTCCAGGAGATATTACTATTTTAGAAAAATTTTTTTTTTTAATTTGCTCTAAAGAAATTTTATCATTTCTATAAACCTCAACTTTAACGCCTAGTTCAGAAAGGGAATGAAAAATATTATATGTAAAGCTATCGTAATTATCTATTAAGAGTATTTTTTTCATTTATTTAGCAGCCTCAAATAATGCTTTTGCTTTATTAATGGTTTCTTTATATTCATTTAAAGGAATACTATCAGCTACGATTCCAGCACCTGACTGCACATAGATTTTGTTATCAATAATTAAAGCAGTTCTTAGTGCAATGCATGTGTCCATTTCTTTATTAGGTGTAAAATATCCAACTCCACCAGCGTATAGTTTTCTTTTCGATAACTCTAAGTCATCAATAATTTCCATAGCTCTTATTTTTGGTGCTCCAGACACTGTGCCTGCAGGAAAGCCAGCAAACAATGTATCTAATAATGTATTTTTATTGTCAAAATCACCAACCACATTTGAGACTATATGCATAACGTGAGAATATTTTTCAATTTTAAATTTTTGATCAACTTTGACTGTGCCAATTTTAGAAACTTTACCAACATCATTACGACCCAAATCTAAAAGCATAAGATGTTCGGAAATTTCCTTCTTATCATTTAAGAGTTCTTTTTTAAATCTTAGATCTTCTTTAAAATTTTTACCCCTAGGTCTAGTTCCGGCTATTGGTCTTATTGTAATCTTATTATTTCTTACTCTTACTAAAATTTCAGGACTGCTGCCCGCTATTTGAAAATTATTAAAATTAAAAAAAAACATAAAAGGAGATGGGTTTAATATTCTAAGTTTTTTATAAAAATTAATTGGGGATTTATTTAGTTTACTTTCAAATCTTTGACTTAGAACAACTTGAAATATTTCTCCATTGTTTATTAATTTTTTTGCTTTTAACACAGAATTTAAAAAATTATTTTTAGTAATATTGCTTTTAATTATATTTTTTTTTCCTGCTTTTATTAGAGTATCTTTAGAGTGCGATAAATTATTAATTTGATGAGCAAATTTTCTTATCTCATTGCACTTATATAAATATAAGTTTTTTAAATTATTTTTTTTTTTATCAAAAATATTTTGTATAAAGAATATTTTCTTTTTCTCATTGTCGTAAATTATAATAATTTGAGGACGTATTAACTTTAGGTCTGGTATTCTTAAATCGTTTTTACATTTATTTGATATTTTTTCTTTAAATCTAATAATGTCATAACCTAAGTAGCCAGCTAACATTGCTGACATTAGTGGTAACTTTTTAGATGTTTTAAAATTAAAATTTTTGATTAAATTATTTAGATAACTGTATGGATTTTTTTGGGTAAATTTTTTTACTTTGTTGTTTAATATATGCGTTATCTGACTATTATTAACCTCAATAGTAAGATCCGGGTTGAAACCAAAAATTGTGTATCGACCTCGAATTTTAACTTTTTCTACAGATTCAAATACAAAACTATTTTTGTATAAGGATACCAATTCTAGTAAGTTATCTATAGTTGACGTATTGCTGACTTTTTCAGAGGTGTAAATTTGCGAGAAATTATTTTTTTTTAAATTATTTTTAAATTCAGCATAACTAGAAAAAATCATTTTTTATATATTTTTGAGATAATCGTTTAATTTTTTTTCATAAATTATAATTTTATAATCTTTGCTTAGATAACTTTCATAGAGAGAATTTATTTTATTTTTTAAAGAAGTTTCAGAAATTTTTTTATTAGCTGGAATATATCCAGAAACCGAATCTATAATTAATTTTTTTTTAAGATTCTTAGTTATTTGATCTTCAAGAATCTTAGAATTGATGTTCCTTTCAAGTAAAAATTTTTCATATTTAGTTCTTGAAAAATTTTGATTTTCCTTAAATTCAGGTGCATTTTTAATTTCAATAATTATTGTATCATCATTAATAATTACCCCAGATTTTTTTGTATGAATTTTTAAAAGTTTTTCAGACACAATATTAGAAATTGCAATTATATGAATATTTTTATCAATTGCAGATTTTTTTGTTGTGATGTTATTTCCTCTCATTTGTTTGTCAAATTCTAATAAAAAATTATTAAAAGAAATTTCTTCACCGTTAATTTCCGCTATTGAATTACTGTAATTAGATCTAAAAAAATCATTTATTCCCCAGAATACAAAACTTAAAGCAATTAAGCCTATAAAGATTTTGGCTATTAAGGTTTCTGAAAATTTTCTTAAAGATGATAGCATTTAATATTTCAAAAATGGTTTATTTTAGTTTAGATATAACTGATTTATGTACAAAACTATATATTTCATTGCAAATTGGAAGATGCATGGAAATTACAATTCCATTAAAGAAATAGAAAAAGTCGTTAGTTATTTAAAAAAAAAAACTACTCCTGGATTTAAAAAAATTATTTTTTGTCCACCATTAAATTTATTAGATTTTTTCAAAAAAAAAATAACAAATAACTTAATAAGTTTTGGCGCTCAAGATATTAGTAAGATTAGTTTAAATTATGGCCCATATACAGGTCAGCTAAGTGGAAAAATGATAAAAGACACTGGAGCAAATTATGTAATTATTGGTCATTCAGAAAAAAGATTATTAGATGAGGACTTTACAACAATAAAACAAAAAATTAACTCTGCTTTAAAAAGCAAACTTAAAGTTATTTTTTGCATAGGAGAAGATCTTTCAGAGAAAAAAAAAAGATTGTCATTAACAGTTTTGAAAAAACAAATTTCCCAATCTTTAGAAAAAAAAAATATTAATTTTAATAAGGTAATTATTGCATACGAACCAATTTGGTCTATTGGAACAGGTATTATTCCTACAAATGACTATTTAATCAAAATTTTCACAGGTATTAAGATTTTTTTAAAAGATAAATATAAAGTCAAAAGTCCAATAATGCTTTATGGCGGTTCTGTTACATCAGATAATGTTGCAAGTTTAGGTAATATTAGTTTAATATCAGGTTTTTTAATTGGAGGAGCTTCTTTAAAAAGCAAAAGCTTTATCAAAATTATAAAAAATTATTTTATATAAATAATGGAAACTTTTTTATTAATCGTTCATATAATTCTAGCAGTACTTTTAATTTCTTCTGTTTTGCTTCAAAAGTCAGACGGTGGAGCGCTTGGAATAGGAGGGGGTAGCGATAATTTGATGTCATCGAGATCTGCTGGAAATTTTTTAACCAAATTTACAGCTATAGTGGCTTTTTTATTTATTTTAACTAGCATCTCATTGACACTCGTTAATAAAAAAGATGTTTCTAATAAATCTATTATTGATAAAATTGAAAAATTAGATAAAAATAGTAACTCTCAGCCTAAAATTCCTAGCTCAAAATAATTTAGTTTTACTATTTTCTTTGTGATTATTGTTAAATAATCTATAGTTTACTTCCATGGTCCGTTTTATTTTTGTAACTGGCGGCGTGGTATCATCTCTTGGCAAAGGTATCGCTTCAGCTTCAATAGCAACATTATTACAATCTCGAGGATACAAAATAAGAATTAGAAAACTTGATCCGTATTTAAATATTGATCCTGGAACAATGAATCCCTATGAGCATGGAGAAGTTTATGTGACCGAAGATGGGGCTGAAACGGATTTAGACTTAGGACATTATGAAAGATTTACAGGAATAAATTCAAAAAAGTCAGACAATATTACTACAGGTAAAATTTATCAAAATATAATTACCAAAGAAAGAAATGGAGATTATAAAGGAGCAACCGTTCAAGTTATTCCCCACGTAACAGATGAAATAAAAAAATTTATTACTAGTGATTTAACCAACGAAGATTTTGTAATTTGCGAGATAGGAGGAACGGTAGGTGATATTGAGAGTTTGCCGTTTTTAGAAGCGATTAGGCAGTATTCAAATGAATCAAGAAATAAAAACTGCTTATTTATTCATTTAACTTTAGTTCCATATATTAAAAGTGCCGCAGAATTAAAAACAAAGCCAACGCAACATTCTGTAAAAGAATTAAGAAGCATAGGTATTCAACCTGATATGATTTTATGTCGTTCTGAAAGTTTAATTCCTAGCGATGAAAAAGCTAAAATTGCTTTATTTTGTAATGTGGATAAATCAAACGTATTCCAATCTATTGACGTCAAATCAATTTACGAAGTTCCCATTAAGTATCAAGAAGAAGGTCTAGATAAGAAAATATTAGATCATTTTGGAATAGTTAATAAAAAAATAGCAAATTTAGAGAATTGGAAAAAATTTAATAAAAAACTTAACTCTAAGAAAGAAAATGTTAAAATTTCTGTTGTTGGTAAATACACCCATTTAAAAGACGCTTATAAATCTTTAAACGAAGCCTTAATTCACGCTTCTGTATATAATAACGTTAATTTAGATCTAAATTGGATTGAATCTTCTGATATTAAAAATTTAAAAGATTTAGAATACAAATTAAAAGACTCAAATGGAATTTTAATACCGGGTGGTTTTGGAAGACGGGGAGTTGAAGGTAAAATTTTATCTATTTATTATGCAAGAACTAAAAAAATCCCATTTTTTGGTATTTGTTTCGGTATGCAAATATCAATTATTGAAGCCGCAAGAAATTTATTAGGATTAAAAAATTCAAATTCAACAGAGTTAGCAGATACTAAAAACCCTGTTGTCTGTCTAATGGAAGAATGGACTAAAGGAAGTAAAATTTTAAAAGGTGAAAAATATAAAATAGGTGGCTCTATGAGATTAGGCTCTTATCCAGCAAAGATAAAAAAAGATTCATTGCTTTATAAAATTTACGGAAATAAGACCTTAATTCATGAAAGACATAGGCATAGATATGAAGTAAATACTTCATATAAATCAATGTTAGAAAAAAAAGGCGTTGTATTTTCAGCTAATTCCCCTGATGGAAAATTACCAGAAGCTATAGAGTTAAAAAATCATCCTTGGTTTTTAGGAGTTCAATTTCATCCTGAGTTAAAATCGAGACCATTTGAACCTCATAAAATATTTATCTCTTTTATTGAGGCAGCAATTAATAATAAAAATTTAAATTCATGAAAAATAAAGTTGTTAAAATTAAAAAAATTAAATTAGGAAATGATCTTCCCCTAACTTTAATTGCTGGCCCATGCCAAATTGAAAGTAAAGATCATTGTTATATGATTGCTTCAAAAATTAAAGAGATTACAACTAAATTGAATATAGGATTCATATTCAAAAGTTCTTTTGATAAAGCAAATAGAACAAGTCTAAAATCTGAGAGAGGAATTGGCTTAGATAAATCTTTATCTATATTTGAATATATTGCTAAAGACTTAGACGTTCCTACTTTGACAGACGTTCACAATGAAGAGCAATGCAAAATAGTTTCTAAAATTGTAGATGTCATACAAATACCAGCTTTCTTGTGCCGACAAACAGATTTATTGGTTGCTGCAGCAAAAACAAATAAAGTTATCAATGTTAAAAAAGGTCAATTTTTAGCTCCATGGGATATGAAGAATGTAATTAAAAAAATCGAAGATAGTGGTAATGATAAAATTTTAATCACAGAAAGAGGTGTTAGTTTTGGCTATAACACACTAGTCTCAGATATGCGTTCATTACCAATTTTATCTGAATTTGGTTATCCAGTAGTTTATGACGCCACTCATTCTGTACAGCAACCAGGAGGAAAAGGAGATAGTAGCGGTGGTGAAAGACAATTTGTAAGTTCTTTATCAAGAGCTGCTGTCGCTGTTGGAATTTCTACAATTTTTTTAGAAACGCATGATAATCCTGACAAAGCACCTTCTGATGGAGCAAATATGATACCTTTAAATAGCTTAGAAAGTTTGCTTAAAAATTTAATCGCGATTGATAAAATAATTAAATCGAAATAGAGACAATGCCTGTTATTAAATCAACAAAAGCAAGACAGGTTTTTGATAGCAGAGGTTTTCCAACCGTCGAGGCAGAAGTAATGTTATCCGATGGTTCTATAGGTCAATCGATAGTTCCCTCAGGCGCTTCAACAGGATCATACGAAGCTCACGAACTTAGAGATAAAAGCAGCGAATATTTGAAAAAAGGAGTTTTGCACGCTGTAAAAAATATTAATTTAGAAATTAATAAAACAATTAAAAATATTTCAGTTTTTGATCAAAGAAAAATAGACATGGATTTGATCAAGCTCGATGGTACTGAAAATAAAAAAAGATTAGGAGCTAATGCAATTTTGGCCGTTTCTATCGCAGCTGCCAAAGCAGCAGCTTTATCTAAAAAAGTCCCATTATATAAATACTTAGGTGCAGGCAAAAGAAATCAATTACCTTTCCCAATGTTAAATATAATCAATGGAGGAGCTCACGCAAATAACTCACTTCAAATCCAAGAGTTTATGATTAGACCAGATGGAGCTAAATCATTTAAGGAATGTCTAAAGATGTCTTTTTTGGTTATTCAAAATTTAAAAGAAGAATTAAAGTTAAAAAATTTTAACACAAATCTTGGTGATGAAGGTGGATTTGCGCCTTCATTTGATAGTGATGAAAAGGCAATAGAATATATTATAAAAGCAGTTAAAAAATCTGGTCTAAAGATAGGCAGGGACATTAATATTTGCTTAGATGTTGCAGCTAACGAACTTTACACTTCAGGAAAATATAAAATTAAAGAAAATAAAAAACCAGTATCGTCTGATGAGTTAATTAATTATTATCAACAACTATGTAGTAAATTTCCAATTGTTTCTATTGAAGATCCAGTTTTTGAAGATGACTGGAGTGTTTGGAAAGAATTAACTAAAAAATTGGGAAAAAAAGTTCAAATTGTTGGTGATGATTTATTTGTTACAAATTTGATACGTCTAAAAAAGGGTGTCTCCGAATTAGCTGCTAATGCAATTTTGATTAAACCGAATCAAATTGGTACCGTTACAGAAACTTTAGATGTTATTAATTATGCAAAAAAAAATGATTTTAACACAATCATTTCTCATCGATCAGGAGATAGCGAGGATACATTTATTGCCGATTTAGCAGTAGCCACTGGATCTTCTCAAATTAAAACAGGATCTTTGGCTAGATCTGAAAGAGTAGCTAAATATAATAGATTATTGAGAATAGAAGAAGAATTAGGAAAATTTGCCCAAATGTCAAAATTATAATGAGCAATTTAATAAATGCTATTTCCCAAAAAAAATATTTTTTTTTATTAATTTTAATATTTTTGTATATTTTTTTTAGCTTCTTTGGAGGAGACAGGGGTCTTATTGAATATTTTAAAAAAAAGAGATTATTAAAAGATTTTGAAGAAAAAAATTTAGAAATTAAAAAAGAAATTTCTTCTCTAGCAAGAAAGAATGAATTTTTATCGGTGAATATAAATAAAGATTACTTAGACGAGGTTTATAGAGATTATTTTATTTTGGGTAAAAAAGGCGAAAAAATTTATATTATTAAACAAAAATGACAGTTAGACATCCTGAAAAAGTAAATAATATTGAAAATCCAATTCCAAAAAAACCCTCATGGATTAGAGTTAAAGCAAGTTATTCTACTGAGTATCTTGAAACTAAAAATATTTTAAAAAAAAATAATCTTTTTACAGTCTGCGAGGAAGCTTCTTGCCCAAATATTAACGAATGCTGGAGCAAGAAACATGCAACATTTATGATTATGGGGGATACCTGCACTAGAGCATGTGCTTTTTGCAACGTTAAAACCGGAATTCCTCAAGCCCTAGATTTTTCTGAGCCTAAAAAAATAGCGCAAAGTGTTAAAGATCTGAATTTGCTACATGTCGTAATTACTTCTGTTGATAGAGACGATCTAGAAGATGGTGGCGCAAAGCACTTTGCGAATGTAATTTCCGAGATTAAAAAATTGAACACCAAAACAACAGTTGAAGTTTTGACGCCTGATTTTCTAAGAAAAGGGGATGTTTATAAAATTATTGTAGATTCCAAACCTGATGTGTTTAATCATAATTTAGAAACAATTCCTCGTCTTTATTTAAAAGTAAGACCAGGATCTCGGTATTTTCAGTCTTTGGATTTGTTAAAAAAAGTTAAAGATTACGATTCCAAAATTTTTACTAAGTCTGGGTTAATGGTTGGGCTGGGTGAAACAAAGGAAGAGATTATGCAAGTCATGGATGATCTTAGAATAGCCGGAGTTGATTTTTTAACTATTGGTCAATATTTACAACCTAGCACCAAACATTACCCAATAAATAATTTTGTTACACCTGAAGAATTTGAAAATTATAAATTGATAGCTGAAGGAAAAGGATTTTTATTAGTATCCTCGAGTCCGCTAACAAGGTCTTCATATCACGCATCAGAAGATTTTGATGCTTTAAAGAAAAAAAGAATTAATAGATTGATTTAAATTGCCAGTTAAAAAAATTACAAAACAGTTTTGTTATTCTAAAAGTGATCTTATTGAGCTTGTTTTAAAAATTGATGATTATAAATTTTTTTTGCCTTGGTGTGTTAATTCTAAGGTTTTGACAATTAATAAAGATAAAAAAAATTTAAACATTACAGCTGACTTAGAAATTGGCTATAAATCTTTTAAAGAAACTTACACAAGTAAAGTTTTTTATGATTATGATAAATCTAAAATTGAAGTTACATGTTTAAAAGGCAATATAAAAAATTTATTAAATATTTGGGAGTTTAAAGCAATTGATAAAAAAAATTGCAGTGTAGATTTTTTTATAGATATAGAATTAAAAAATCCAATTGTGAATATTTTATTTAATAAATTTTTCGATTATGGTTTTGATAAAATTTTAGATTCTTTTCAGCAAAGAGCAAAAGAAACTATAAAAGATTGATATTTTTTTTAATTATTTCGATAGTTTCAATTAAAGTTTTTTTTTGGATATTTTCTCTTGATATTTTATTTTTAAAATTCAATTTAGTGATTACTGTTCCTTTTTTATTGCAACATCCTATATAAACAAGCCCTACTGGTTTGCTTTTAGTTCCACCCCCAGGTCCAGCAATACCAGTTATTGAAATAGCGATATTAGATTTGCTAATTTTTAATAAGTTTTCACACATTTCTTTACAAGTCTCAGCACTTACTGCGCCATTTTTATTTAAAGTTTTCCTTTTAACGTTAAGAATTTTTTTTTTAGAATAATTTGAGTATGAAACAATACCCATATTAAAATATTCAGAGGCTCCTGGAGTTTTAGTTAAGTTAAAACTGATCAATCCACCAGTGCAAGATTCTGCAACAGAAATTTTAATTTTTTTTTTTTTTAAATTTTTAGCTAACTTTTTTAGTTCGTTATTTATATGCATAAATAAATTATTAAAAATGTGTATATTCCAGCAATAACGTCATCCATTATAAGACCAATAGAATTTTTAACTTTCTGATCAAAATAATTAGCAGGCCATGGTTTAGTAATATCGAATAAACGAAATAGTAAAAAAGATAATATTATTAAAAAAAAATTATTTTCACAGATAATCAATGGGATTGATTGCCCTATAAATTCATCTATCACAATTTCTTTTGGATCTGATGAGGTAAATGATTTTTTTAATGTTTTATCTAAAAAATACACAGAGTAAAAAAAAACTACAAAAACAAAACAGGCAAAGAAAAGAACATTAAGATAGCTATAAAATAAATAGTAAATTATTACTGTTACTAAAGATCCAATAGTCCCCGGAATAGGCAGGTTGCCAATTCCGAAAAAAGTAAATATTTTTTTATTAAACTCAATTATTTGATACAGATGTTATTACCTCGCATGCTATTGATTTATTTTTTCCAATATTTCCAAGTCTATCAGTTGTTTTACCTTTAACGCTTATTTGTTTTTGATTAATATTACAAATCTTAGCAAGATTATTTGAGATAATACTTTTATATTTTTTTAGATTTGGTTTTTGAGCGATAATATTAATATCAATGTTATTAATTTTAACATTATTAGTTTTAATAAGTTTAATAACTTCTTTTAAAAAAAATGTAGATCTTTTGTTCTTAAATTTTTTATTATTTGGAAATAAAGTCCCAATATCACCTAACTTTCTGGATCCTAAAATAGAATCTATTAACGCGTGAATTACAGGATCCCCGTCAGAATGACCTACAAGTCCCATTGAGTAAGGAATTTTTACTCCTCCTAAGTATAATTTATAATTTTTTTCTAATCTGTGAATGTCGTACCCAATTCCATAAGTAATTTTTTTATTATTTAAATCTAGATTGATGTCAGATTTATGAGTTATTTTGATATTATTATTATCACCTTTTATTTTTTTAACATTTAATTTTTCAAAAAAAAAAAAAGAAGACTCGTCATTAAATTTTTTAGTTTTATATTTTTTATGTAAAAAAAATATTTTTTTGTAAGTAAAGGATTGAGGAGTTTGAATAGATAGTATTTTTTCTCTATTTAGTATTTGGTTATTATAGACTGTAGTGTCTTTATTTTTTATACAGGGGATTACAGCGTCGTTATTTTTAGAATATTTAATAATTTTATTTATTAAAGTCTTATTTGCAAATGGTCTTGCAGCATCGTGTATCAAAATTTTTTTAGGATTATTTTTTTTTAATTTCTTAAGAGCGAGAAATACCGAATCTTTTCTTTCATTTCCTCCATTTATTATTTTAATTTTTTTATTTTTATAAATTTCATTTTTAAATTTGTTAAAATCCGGCTTATTAATTACTAAAATTATCTTTTTTATTGAACTAATTTTGCAAAATGTTCTAAGCGAGTAATTTATTACTAATTCATTGTTGAATACTGTATATTGCTTGGGTATAGTTTTTGAATATCTATGACCTTTTCCAGCAGCTAAAATTATAGCGTAATAATTCATATAATATGATCAAAAAAATATTAAATTCAAATTTACTTTTATACTTTAGCACTTTTCTTTCAATATTTTTTGGAATTTTCACGCTTTATACATTTTCAGGAACAAGTTTTGTTGAATTAAACGAATACAACATTCAACTTCTTTTAATAATAAACCTAATAATTATATGTCTGTTTTTCTTTTTAATTATAAGAAAATTGATAATTCTTTTTTACAAATCCAAGAAAGTTGCTGGTTTAAGCACTAATTTAAATTTTGTAAAATATTTTATTTTTGTAACAGCAATTCCATCAATCTTTGTTGCTGTTTTCTCATTGATGCTTTTTAATTTTGGAATTGAAAAATGGTTTGATAATAAAGTTAACGAGGTCGTTAGTAATTCAGTTGAAGTTGCAAGAAACTATCTTGAGGAAAATCAGAATTCAATAAAAGGAGAAATTTTAGCAATGGCTAATGATTTGAATCGTAACTTTAATTTATATACAGAGAACAAACCAGTCTTTCAAAATTATTTTGATCAACAATCTAAATTTAGAAAAATTGAAGAATCTTATTTAGTTAACAAGGATGGAATAGTTCTTTTTTCCACATCATTTACTAATAAAAATAATTTTATACCTCCGTTAAAAACTTTTATTGATATGGCTCAGAGTGGCCAAACAATATTAATTTCTGACGCCAATAAAAATCAAACTAATGCTTTAGTAAAATTGAGCACTAATGAAAATATTTTTTTATATGTCATTAGATACGTTGATCCTGAAACTGTAAATTTTTTGAAAAAAACTGGAGATGCTTCTACATTTTATTATAAATTAAAATCTAACAGTTTAGGATTACAAATTACCTTTGCTATTGTTTATATTATAATCGTAACTTCATTAATTTTATTATCAAGTATATACGCTATAAATATAGCCAATAAAATTTCAAAACCTATTCTTAAATTAATTTCTGCTGCAAAAGAAGTTGCGGCTGGTAATTTTAATGCAAAACTTAAAGATGAAAAAGAAGATGATGATTTTAAAAAGTTATATCAAACTTTTAATATTATGACCGATGAAATACAGGCTCAAAATAAAAAAATCGCATTAACAGAAAGATATCAAGCATGGGAAATGGTAGCTAAAAAGCTTGCTCATGAAATTAAAAATCCTTTAACTCCTATAACTTTATCAATTGATAGAATTAGAGAAAAGTACTCGAAACAAATCAGTACTGATAAAGCTGATTTTGATAATTATCTGAATATTATTTCTAGGCAAGTTAAGGACATAGGTAAATTAGCAAATGAATTTTCAGACTTTGCAAGAATGCCAGAGCCTATTAAAAAAGATAATAACTTTAAAAATTTAATACAAGATACTGTTAATCTATATAAATTATCTGAAAAAAATCTAAGCATTGATTTGGATTATTCAAGTAATAAGGATTCATTTAAATTTGATTTAGATCAAATTTCGCGAGTTTTAGTCAATATTATGAAGAATTCATTAGAAGCTATTCATGAAAAACTAGAAATAGAAAAAAATTTAAAAGGAAAAATAACGATTAAAGTCGAAGATGATAATGATTTTATTTATGTTACTATAGAAGATAATGGAATTGGTTTTAGATCTAAACCAAAAGATCTTACATCTCCATTAGCAACAACAAAACAACATGGTTCTGGTTTAGGATTATCTATAGTATCTAAAATCTTGCATGAGCATGGTGGAGATTTAAATTTTTTAGAAAAAGAGGGTGGAGCTAAAGTTAAATTAAATATTAAAATTAATTCATGAAACATGAAATTTTATTAATAGACGATGAAAAAGATATAAGATTTGCTGTTGCAGAAATCTTAAAAGAAAATAATTTTTTAGTTAGAGAAGCTGACACAATTGAGAAGGCTTTATTTGAAATAAATAAAAAATTACCTGATTTAATTATTTTAGATGTTTTGTTAGATGAAAAAAATAGAGATGGAATAGACATATTAAAATTTATTAAATCTATTGATAACGATATTCCCGTTATTATGATCTCAGGTCATGCTAATATCAAGATTGCCGTTGATTCAATAAAACTTGGCGCATTTGAATTTTTAGAAAAACCTTTTAACAAAGATAGATTGTTAAATTTTATTAATAGAGCTCTTGAAACATCCTCTCTTAAAAAAGAAAATAAATCATTAAAAAAAAATTTCTATTTTTCAAATGAACTAATAGGAAATTCATCAAAAATTTTAAAATTAAAATCTTCTATAGAAAGACTATCAAAAACTGATAGTCGAGTTTTAATTCATGGACCAGCAGGTTCCGGAAAAGAACTTGTAAGTAGGCTTATCCATGAAAGCTCATCAAGAGCTAAAAACCCATTTAAAATTGTTAATGGTGCTATACTTGATCCTAGTCATTTTGATTTTGAACTATTTGGATCAGAAAATAATGATAAAATTATTTCTGGAATTTTTGAAAAATCTAATAACGGAACATTATTAATTGATAATATCGCAGATGTTCCTCTTGAGACACAAGGTAAAATTTTAAGAGTTTTGTCTGATCAAAAATTTCATAGAGTAAATGGAGCAGAAGAGATTAATGTGAATATTAGATTTGTTTGTTCCACAAGTAAGAATTTGAATGAAGAAATTTTAAATGGAAATTTTAGAGAAGATCTTTTTCACAGAATAAATGTCATTCCAATAGAAATGCCTTTTTTAAAAGATATAAAAGAAGATATTCCTTCCTTAATTGAATATTTTGTAAAAAAAATTTCAGAAAGTAACGGATTAAAGCCAATTATTATTAATTCAAAAAATACAGTATTTTATGATTATAATTGGCCAGGAAATATTCGTGAATTAAGAAATTTAATTGAGCGAGTAGTTATTTTAGCTTCAGGAAAGAATGAAGATGTTGATAAAATTTTATCAGAGTCATTAAAAATTTCATCAGTAAAAGAAAATAATAATGAAGATACATTTCAATTTCCGTTAAAAGAAGCCAGAGAAAAGTTTGAAAAATCTTACCTTGAGATTCAGCTTAATAGACATAATGGTAACGTTTCCAAAACTGCTGATTATATCGGAATGGAAAGAAGTGCTTTACATAGAAAACTAAAATCTTTAGGTATTAATTAGTTATGAGAATAAAAGTTGCTATTAATGGTTTTGGTAGAATAGGTAGAACAATACTAAGAGCCCATTACGAAAATAAAAAAAAACATAATTTAGAAATCGTAGCAATTAATGGGTCTGGAAATGCAGAAGATAATGCCCATTTATTAAAATATGATTCTACGCATGGAAAATTTAATGAAAATGTTTCTTTCAAAAAGAATTATATTTTTATTAACAAAGATAAAATTGAATTTTTAAATCATAAAGATCCAGAAAATTTACCTTCTTGGAAAAGATTAGGTGTAGACCTAGTTTTGGAATGTACAGGACGTTTTACTTCAAGAGATAAAGCTCAACTGCATATTAAAGCAGGAGCAAAAAAAGTTCTTATTTCTGGTCCGGGATACTCGCCAGGAACAGGAAAAGAAGCTGATGCAACAATTGTGTATGGGGTTAATCACAAAATATTAAAAAAGAATCATACAATTGTTTCAAACGCTTCTTGTACTACTAATTGTCTCGCTCCAATTGCAAAAATATTGAATGATAAATTAGGAATTGAGTCTGGAATAATGAATACAATTCATGCCTATACTAACGATCAGGTATTAAATGATGCTTACCATAACGATTTAAGAAGAGCGCGTGCAGCTGCTTTATCTATGATACCTACAAAAACTGGTGCAGCAACTTCTATTGGTCTAGTTATACCGGAGCTTGACGGCAAGCTTGATGGTTTGTCTGTAAGAGTACCCACTAACAATGTTTCTTTGGTTGATTTAACATTTATATCTAAAAAAAGAACTTCTGTTAAAAAGATTAATGACTTAATCAAATCTGCTGCTAAAAGCAGTTTTTCAAATATTATTCAGTACAATTCTGAACAATTAGTTTCTATAGATTTTAATCATAATCCTTACTCTTGTATTTTTGACTCAACTCAAACAAGAGTGTCAAGGGATGGTAAGTTAGTTAAAGTATTGGCCTGGTATGACAATGAGTGGGGCTTTTCAAATCGAATGCTAGATACCTCTATTGCTTTAATGAAAGCTTAAATCAATAACAAATTGATTAAAAAGAAATAATTGCTAAAAGTATTTAAAATTTAGTTGCGCCCTTAGCTCAGCTGGATAGAGCATCGGTTTTCTAAACCGAGGGTCAGAGGTTCGAATCCTTTAGGGCGCGCCAATTTTATAAATTATGGCTAAAATTTTAATTCTAGGAGCAGGCTCAATGAGCACTGCCTTTGCTTTTCCTTGTATTGATAATAATCACAAAGTTTCAATTGTGGGTACTCATTTAGAAGATAATTTTATTGATATTATTAAGTCTAATAAAAATATTCATCCAATTTTAAAATCTAAAATTCCAAATAGTGTTAAACTTTATAAGTTTAGGGATTTTCATAATGTATTTGCTGATTCAGAATTAATAGTTATTGGAGTCAGTTCAAAAGGTATTAATTGGGCCGCACAACAATTATCAAAAATTAAAAAAAATCAACAAGTTCTTGTTTTAACAAAAGGTTTAAGTGTTAATCAAAATAATAGATATGAAGTATATTCAAAAACTATTGAAAATATTTTATTAAAAAAAAGAATTAAAAATTTAAAGATATCTATTGCAGCTGGACCATGTTTAGCAGCTGATCTATCTAAAAAAGTTATTACAAATGTTGTTTTTGCAAACAAAAATATTTCTGTAGTTAAAAATTTAGCTAAAATTTTATCAACCTCTTATTATCATATCAAATGTTCAGATGATTTTGTTGGAGTAGCAGCTTGCGGAGGAATTAAAAATATTTATGCGATGATCATAGGGGCATCAATGGGAATAAACTTAACAAACGAAAAAGATAATAAAAATTTAAATACAGCAGCGGCATTATTTAACCAATCAATTTTAGAAATGAGTTATTTTGTTAAAAAAATAGGTGGGAAAGAATCTACCGTTAAGGATCTTGCTGGAATTGGTGATTTATATGTTAGTTGCACAGGGGGAAGAAATTCTAAAATGGGAAAATTCATAGGTATGGGAATGACTTATAGACAAGCAAAAAAAGTTAAAATGCCAACTGATACAGTTGAAGGAGCTGACCTAATATTTGATATTGGGAATAAAATTATTAAAGATTTTACCACCAGAGAAATTCCACTAATGATTTCTTTTATCAGAGCTTTGCTTAATAATACTAAATTTAAAATTGATAAAAAACTTTTCTTTTAAAGTTGGAAAATTTTTTTGTTTATATTATTGCAACCTCAGCTAATAAAAAAATAATTTCATATGTTGGCTGGACAAGTAATTTAAAAAAAAGACTGGAACTTCATAATTCTGGCAAAGGAGCTAAATTTACTAGAGGGAGAAAATGGTTTTTAATTTTTAAAAGAAAAATGCTTTCCAAAAAAGCTGCAATGCAGTTTGAGTACAAATTAAAAAATGACCGAAAAAATAGAAAAAAAATAATAACAAAGTTTTTTTCACAACCTGCAATTGTTAATAAACAGAATAGTCTTTTAAGCAATTTTTAAATTAGATATAAATTCATTATTAAACTTAACTAAAAAAAAAATGAAAAAAATTAAATTTAATTTATTTGTATTTTTAGCATTTGTTGCAACTTTTATATTTGCAACATTTTCCGCTAATGCAAATCAAACTAGAGAAAATGTAATTAAACGTGGATCGCTTAATTGTGGTGTTTCACAAGGCGTCCCTGGATTTTCTAATGCTGATGCGTCGGGAAAATGGGCTGGGATTGACGTTGATTTTTGTAGAGCCGTAGCGGCAGCTGTGCTTGGTGATGCAAATAAAGTTAAATATACGCCTCTAAGCGCGAAAGATAGATTTGAAGTTTTAAAAGCAGGAGACATTGATGTGTTGGCAAGAAACACAACATGGACTCTATCTAGAGATGGTGGACTTGCTTTAGATTTTATTGGGACCAATTTTTACGATGGACAAGGTTTCATGGTTAGAAAAGCTGCTAATATTAATTCAGCAAAAAAACTTAATAACGTAAAAGTTTGTGTAGAAACAGGAACTACAACTGAATTGAACTTGAGAGATTATTTTAAAGCAAATAAACTTAAGTATGAACCGGTAGCATTCACAAAAGCGGATGAAGCAGTTGCTGCTTATGATGCTGGACGCTGTGACGTTTATACTACTGACAAATCAGGATTAGCTGCAAATAGAACAAAAACTAAAAATCCAGCAGATCATGTGATTTTACCAGAAACAATTTCTAAAGAACCATTAGGACCTGTTGTAAGAGGCAATGATGAGAACTGGGCAAATATTACAAGATGGACGCTTAACGTAATGATCGAAGCAGAAGAGCTTGGAATTACAAAAGCCAACGTTGATACTTTAAAATCTACTGACAATCCTGCAATCAAAAGATTATTAGGACTTGAAGGTGAAACTGGAAAAAATCTTAGCTTAGGCAACGAGTGGAGCTACAACATAATTAAACAAGTTGGTAATTATGGAGAAAGCTATGAAACTAACGTTGGTCCAAAAACTCCAATTGGTTTAGGCAGAGGATTAAATCAATTATGGTCAAAAGGTGGTATTTTATACGCCCCTCCAGTAAGATAATTTCTTAATATTTAAAAAAGGCCGATTAATTATCGGCCTTTTTTTTTAAGAAAAATATATGTTTTTAAGCTCTGAATTTAAAAGTTCCCTTAAAAAAAACTTACAGTTACCTAATTTAATTCCTCAGCTTTTATTAATTTTATTTTTTCTTTTAATTATTTATTTTTTTGCAAATAACGCGCAAATAAATATGAAAGCCAGAAACATGAATTCTGGGTTTGATTTTTTAAATACAAACTCGGGATTTGATATTCAATTTAGTCTTATTGATTATGACGGATCATCGAGTTATGGCAGAGCCTATCTTGTTGGTCTTTTAAACACATTGTTGGTTGCTTTTTTTGGGATATTTTTTGCAACTATACTTGGTTTTGTCATTGGAGTTTCTAGACTTTCCTCAAATTGGATAGTGAATAGATTATCGTTAATATACGTGGAGTTATTTAGAAACTTACCTTTAATTTTGCAGATTTTTTTTTGGTATTTTGCAGTTCTAAGATCACTACCCAGTACAGAAAAAAGCTTAATAATATTTAACTTTTTAATCATTAAGTAACAGGGCTTCTATATACCAAAATTTATTCTCACGAATTCACATTACATATTTTATGGAATTATTTTTGCCTTATTAACAATTTTTATAATTAAATATTATGCAAATAAAATTTTCTATGAACATGGAAAGGTTGTACCGGTTTTTAAAATATTTTTTTTTTTAATAGTCGTATTTCCAGTAATTTTTTCTTTAATAGGAGGAGTAACTATTACTGTTGAGTATCCTAAGTTAATTAAAAATTTTGGTATTTTTAATTATTTAGGTGGTGTTAAATTAATTCCAGAATTTTTAGCACTAGTATTTTCTCTTTCTTTGTACACATCTGCATTTATTGCAGAAAATGTCAGAGCCGGCATCTTATCAATTAATAAAGGCCAGAAAGAAGCGGCTAGATCTTTAGGCTTAAACAATTCTCAATCACTCAATTTAATAGTAATACCTCAAGCTTTAAGAGTTATTATTCCTCCAACAACTAACCAGTATTTAAATTTAACAAAAAATTCATCATTAGCTGCAGCAATAGGTTATCCAGATTTAACAGGCGCATTTGCCGGAACAGCCTTGTCACAAACAGGAAAGGCAATAGAAATTATATTTATTGTTATGATAACTTATCTGACGATAAGCTTGTTAATTTCTTTGATATTGAATTGGTACAATAAAAAAATTGCGCTAGTTGAAAGATAAAAAATGAATTTTAAAAATATAAAAAATTGGTTTAAAGTAAATCTATTTTCTAACTGGTATAATTCTATAATTTCTTTATTTGTTCTTTTTGTTCTTTTTTCAATCGTGCCATCATTTATAGATTGGGCAATTATTAAAGCTACCTTTGTCGGAAAAACAAAAGCTGATTGTAAATTTGGTGGGGCTTGCTGGGTTTTTATTAGTGTTTGGTTTGAGAAACTTATTTATGGATTTTATCCGGAAAAAGAACTTTGGAGAATCAATTTAACTTTCGTAATTTTAATTTTAACAATAGTGAGTGCTTTTTTTGTAAAAGCCAAAATAAAACCATACCTATTGTTATTTTTAATTTTTATATTTCCAATAATAGGTTTTATTTTAATTCATGGAGGATTTGGATTAGAAAATGTAGAGACCAGAGTCTGGGGTGGTCTATCATTAACTTTTATGCTTACTTTTTTTGGAATAATTTTAGCTTTTCCTTTGGGAGTTTTACTTGCGCTTGGAAAAAGGTCTGAACTGCCAGTAATTAAATATTTTTGCATTGCTTTTATAGAGTTTTGGAGAGGAATACCTTTAATTACAGTTCTTTTTGCATCAGCAATTATGTTTCCCTTGCTTTTACCAGCCAATGTTAATGTTGATAAATTATTAAGAGTTGCAATTGGTATGAGTATTTTTGAATCCGCTTATGTAGCCGAAGTAGTTAGAGGAGGATTGCAGTCTTTGCCTAAAGGCCAGTATGAAGCTGCAAAGTCATTAGGAATGAGTTATTGGAAAATTAATTTTTTGGTTATACTTCCACAAGCAATTAAGGCTGTAATACCAGGAATAACTAATACTTTTATAGCTTTATTTAAGGATACACCTTTAATTATTTTAGTTGGTTTGCTTGAGCTTTTAGGAATGGTTAATTTGGCAAAATCTAACTCTTATTGGCTTGGAATGGCTGTAGAGGGATATATTTTTGTAGGAATAATTTTTTGGTTTTTTTCATATTTATTAAGTAGATATACACAAAGTTTAGAAAGAAAATTTAGCACAGAAAAAAATTAATGAGCGAAAAGATTATAGAGTTTAAAAATGTAAATAAGTGGTATGGAAAATTTCATGTACTAAAAGACATAAATTTATTTGTAAACAAAAGTGAAAAAATAATTATTTGCGGACCATCTGGCTCTGGAAAATCAACTCTAATTAGATGCATTAACGGTCTTGAACAACATCAGGATGGAAAAATAATTGTAGAAGGGATTGAGTTAGACAACACATTAAAAAACGTTGATAAAATCAGAGGAGATGTAGGCATGGTTTTTCAACAGTTTAATTTATTTCCCCATTTAACAATTTTAGATAACTGCGCATTAGCTCCAGCGTGGGTCAAAAAAATTCCAAAAAAAAAAAGCGAGGAAATTGCTATGGAGTATTTAAAAAAGGTTAAAATTTCAGAACAAGCAAATAAATACCCAGGACAATTATCTGGTGGCCAGCAACAAAGAGCAGCAATTGCAAGAGCTCTCTGTATGCAACCAAAAATTATGCTATTTGACGAACCAACTTCAGCTTTGGATGCCGAGATGATAAAGGAAGTTCTAGATATTATGATTGATTTAGCAAAAGCCGGAATGACAATGATTGTTGTTTCTCATGAGATGGGATTTGCAAAAACTGTTGCTGATAGAGTTATTTTTATGGATGAAGGGAGAATTGTAGAAACAAAAAAAACTAAAGATTTTTTCGAGAACCCAGAAAATGAAAGAACAAAACTTTTTTTAAGTCAAATACTCCATTAATTTTATGTTTCGTTTTTTTTTATCAATAATATTTATTGCATTTTTTTCTTCGAACTTAAACGCTCATATCGAGCACAATAAAGATTTAAAAAAAATCGAATTTGATATTTACAGAAATAATGAAAAAGTTGGTTATCATAAAGTTACTTTCTTAAATAAAAAAGATGGTTTAAGAGAAATTTCTACAGATGTTTTTTTTGATATCAAACTTTTAGGAGTTTCAATTTACAAATATCATTCTACAGGAAAAGAAATTTATAAAAATAATAAATTAATAGAATTTAAATCAACAACAAAAGATGGGAATGATAAAGATTATTGCAATATCATATTATCAAATAATGGCGAATATGCCTTTGACGGAGCTACAGAAGGTAAGTCTTTTAAACATTTGTCAAAAAATGAATTTGCGCTAGGAACGTGGTGGAATCACGATGTTTTAATTAACAATAACTTTATAGCTGGTCAAAGTTGCAGACAAGTTGAGACTAAGGTTACCTTTTTAACAAAGGAAGAAAGAATTATTAACAACAAAAAACAAATGGTTCATTTTTTTAATGTTAAAGGAGAAGCGATTGACGTCAAAATCGGTTTTATTGAAAATTCATCTCAGTGGGTAGCAATGGACTTCTCTCTTAAGGGAGAATGGAATTATAAGTTAACGACCATTAATTAATTCTTAAGCAATTTTTTTAACATAAAATTGGCTTACGTCAGTGTGTTCCGTATCAAAACCTGTTTCGCAATAACTTAAATAGTAGTTCCATAAATTTTTAAATTTTTCATCAAAACCAAGTTTTGCAATATTATTCCAAGATAAATTAAACTGCTCTTTCCAGATTCTTAGAGTCTTCGCATAGTCTTTTCCAAAAGATATTTCTTTGTATAATTCAAAGTTGTTATCCTTAAATAATTTATATAAAATTTTTTTTGAAGGAAGAATTCCACCAGGGAAAATATATTTTTGTATAAAATCTACTTGATTGATGTAATTTGAATAATCTTCATCATTAATTGTTATTATTTGGAAACATGCCTTGCCTTTTTCTTTAAGTACTTTATTTAAATTTTTAAAATAAATATCCCAATATTCTTTTCCTACAGCCTCGAACATTTCTATAGAAACTATTTTGTCATAATAATTAGTGGAATCTAATTTTCTATAATCTTTAAATGTAATTTTTATATTTTTTTCTAACTTATTATTTTTAATTAATTCATTCACGTAAGAAAACTGCTGCTCACTAATTGTCAGTCCTTCTATTGTAGAATTTGTTTTTTCATAATTTCTTTTTAAAAAACCACCCCAACCAGAACCAACCTCTAATAAATTATCAGATGCTTCAATATTTAAATTTTTTATAATGTTGTCATATTTGTTTTTTTGAGCTGTAAGCAAATCATCCTCATTGTTATTAAAAATTCCAGACGAGTAGGTCATAGATGGGTCTAACCAAAAAGAATAAAATTTATTTCCAAGATCATAATGATAATGAATATTTTTTTTTGCCTGACTGATAGAATTTGATTTGAATATAAATTTTATTTTTTCTATAAAAGACGATAAATAATTATTAGCCCAGTTTTTTTTTTTAATTTGTTGATTTTTTAGTAATATTTTAAGTAAATTTGTTAAATTAGAGGTTTCCCATTTATTATTAATATAAGAGTCGGCAAATCCTAATTCACCTCTAAATAATATATCCTTAAAAAATGAACCGTCTTTAATTGATATATCTGAGCTTAAGTTACCTTCCTTAGCTTTAAAAATTTTTTGATAAGAATCTTTAAAACTAACTTTGATTTCACCCCATTTAATATTCTGGAGTTTAAAATCTAGATATTTTTTAAATAAATTAAACATGAAATGAAATTGTATCATTTTTTTTTGGTGGCTTAGAGAAAAATGATTTTTGTTTTTTAAAAATTTTAATTGCTTGGTAGTGTATAAAAATCATAATTTTTTGAGCATAAAATAGATTTTTAATTACATTAAGAATTAAAGAAATATTATTAAGCTCGATGCCACTCGATGAAATTCCAGTTTTAAGCATAATTTGATTCTTTTTATAGACATCAATATTTAATAGGAATTGTTTATTATTATTTAATAAATAAAATTTATATTTTAAGTCCATTTCTAAAAACGGGGATACATAAAATTTCTTATTTAGTTTTGAATGTATTTTTAAAGATCTTTTTTTTATTTTTAAAAAATAACAATGTTGTTCATGATGAGTGTTTTTTACTTCATAACAAATATACTTAATTTCATTTTTATTATTTTTGCATAAATAGATAGAAATTGGATTAAATACATAACCTAGAAATGAAGGTGTGCAATAAATATAAATTTTGTAATTATTTTTATCTTTAAATTTTTTTAAAATATTTTTTTTAATAAAATCTTTTGGATTAATGTCTTCTCTTCTATTTCCATGATCTTTATAGTTAAAACTCAACAGATTAAATTTATTTATAGAAAAAAAAAATAATTTATTAATATTTTCCAACTCGTCTAAATCAATAAGAGCAGATAAAGTTTTATATGAAAACTTATGATTAAAAGGGAATATTCTTTGATGAAATACGCTTCCAGGTTGAAGAGTGCTTTGCATTACAGTAAATAATTAGCAACATTTTTTGCAGAAACAACACCATCTTCATGAAAACCATAACCACACCAAGCCCCACAGTAATAAATATTTTTGAGACCTTGAATTTCTTCTAATTTTTTAAATGTATATTCTTTATTATGTTTAAAAATAGGGTGACTGTATTTCATTTTTTTAATTATCTTATTTTTGCTTATTAAATCATTTGAGTTAATTGATACAAAATAATTTCTTTTACATTTTAAATTTTGCAAATAATTCATCCAGTAAGTTAATTTTGTTTCTTTTTTGTTTGTTTTAATAAAATTCCAACTCGACCAGTTAAATTTATTTTTAGGCATCAATGAATTGTCAGTGTGAAGACAAGCATCATTATTATGATATTTAACTAATCCTAATACTTTTTTTTGTTTTTTAAGATTATTAGGAAGAA
>JBAXVU010000010.1:0-13557 GCA_037128905.1 Pseudomonadota bacterium
CGTTTAATGTTAATAAAATGATAAAAAAATATCAAAAAGAGTTTAAATGATTAGAGTTTTATTAATATTATCAATATTATTTTTAACAACCTCTTGTGGCGTTAAAAATAATCCTGTTTACCAGTCTTTTAACAATAATTTTGAGAAACAATCTTTAGAAACTAAAATTGATATCAAAATCATTTAATGAATTTTTTAAAATTCAAAAATAAAAAATTATTTTTTGAAAATATTGCTATATCAAAAATAGCTACAAGAATTAAAACTCCTTTTTATCTTTATTCTTTAAATCAATTAAAACTGAATTTTAACAATTTTAAAAAATCTTTTAAAAAAGTTAATCCGATTATTTGTTTTTCAGTTAAATCAAATTCAAATATAAAAATTATATCTGAGTTAAAAAAATTAGGCTCAGGAGCAGATGTTGTGTCTCTTGGTGAATTAAAAATAGCTCTTAAGGCAGGGATTGTTCCAAAAAAAATAGTCTTTTCAGGAGTTGGTAAAACAGAAGAAGAATTAGACTTTGCGATAAAAAGAGGGATCCTTCTAATTAATGCTGAATCAGAGAGTGAAATAAAAACAATCAATAAAATTGCAAAAAAAAATAATAAAATTGTTTCAGTTGGAATAAGGATAAATCCGAACGTTTCTGCAAAAACTAATAAAAAAATATCTACAGGAAAAAAAGATAATAAATTTGGTGTGTCAATGAACGCTTGCTTGGAAATATTCAATAACCAATATCATTATGAATATATTAAATTTGAAGCGATTAGCGTTCATATCGGCTCACAAATTATGGACGTAAACCCTTTTAAAAAAGTTTTATCTAGTCTTTCAAATTTTAATAAAAAAATTAATCAACTAGGTATAAGTTTAAAATATATAGATTTAGGAGGTGGCACCGGAATTCCTTATTCTCAATCTGAAAGAGCTTTTAATCTAGGAAAATATTCAAATCTTGTTCTTAAATTTAAGAAAATTAATAATGTAGAAATTATATTTGAACCTGGAAGATCAGTGTGTGGTAACTCAGGAATTTTAGTTTCTAAAATTATCTATCTAAAAGATATACCTGGTAAAAAATTTATAATTATTGATGCTGCAATGAATGACCTAATGAGACCCGCTCTTTATGGTGCAAAACATGAGATTTATCCTTTGCTAAAAAATAATCTTATAATTAAAAAAAATACTGAATTTGTAGGTCCTGTATGTGAAAGTTCAGATACATTTATCACTTATAATAAGTATCAAAAACTTAACGAAGGAGATTTTATTTGTATTAACAATATTGGAGCTTACGGAAGATCTTTAGCTTCAAATTATAACACAAGACCTTACTCAGCTGAAATTCTAATTAACAAAAATACTTATAAAATAATAAAACAAAGACAAAAATTAGAATCTTTAATTAATTAAATGCATTTTTTAAGATCTTTGTTTTTTAACTTTGCCACTTATTGTGGATCTTTTTTTTCAACATTATTAGCATTGCCAACTTTAGTAATGCCCAAATCAGCCATGCAATGGCTTGCTCGAATGCTAGGGTTTTATATTATTTTTTGTGTACGATTTATTATAAATACAAAAATAATATTTAAAGGATTAGAAAATATACCTAAAGATAGAAGATTTTTTGTAGCTTCTGCTCACCAGTCTATTTGTGAAACTTTTGTATTTAATGCTGTGTTAGATGCTCCTATATTTATTGTCAAACAAGAATTATTTAAAATTCCATTTTATGGCTGGTGTATAAAAAAATTAGGGTTTATTGGAACGCAAAGAGAGAAGATTACTAAAGATCATTTGGTTTTTTTAGAAAAAACAACTGAAACTATTCATAAAGAAAGATTCCCTTTAATAATTTTTCCTCAAGGAACAAGAATTAAAAATAACGAAAGAGTACCGTTGAAAAAAGGTGTTGCAAGAATTTATGAAAAAGCAAAAGTGCCATGCATACCTGTCAAATTAAATACGGGCGACGTTTGGCCTAGAGATAGTTTTTTTAGATTTCCTGGAGAAATTTGTATTGAATTTAAGAAACCAATCGAACCAGGCCTTAATATGGTTGATTTTATGAATACTCTTGAAAAAGAAATCTACGAGTAATTCTTTATACTAAATTAGCAACACTACTTGTCTTGACCGGCTTTAATAATTTCTGTTCTAATCTTTCTAGTTTTAGAAAATAGTTTAAATAATTTATTGCCCTCTTTTTTTAAAATAGCCCTTCTTAAATTATTTAGATCTAAACTAAATTTATTCAACATATAAAGAATTTGTTTACGATTATTAAGAGCAATATCTCTCCACATCGTAGGATCCGATGATGCTATTCTTGTAAAATCTCTAAATCCGCTTGCGCTGTATTTGATAACTTCTGATTTAGTATCTTTTTCGAGATTGGCTGCTGTGCCTACAATATTGTAAGCGATTAAATGAGGAATATGACTCGTAATTGCCATAACTTTATCATGGTGCTCAGCTGACATGTGTTGAACCTTGCTGCCAATTTTTGTCCAAAACTTATCAAGTTTTTTTAAAGATGAAGAATTTTTTTTATTTACTGGAGTAATAATGCACCATCTATTTTTAAATAAATCGGCAAAACCAGATTCTGGTCCACTTTTTTCTGTTCCTGCTACTGGATGGGCGGGAATCCATATAGTATTTTTATTAATTACACCGCTAACAACGTTCTTTGCAAAAATTTTTGCAGAACCAACGTCTGTTAAAATACATTCTTTATTTAAATCATTTTTAATAGATAAAACTATATTTTTGTAAGAGCCAAGAGGTGTACAGATAATAACTAAATCGGAATTTTGTACACTTTTTTTTAAATTTGATTCAATATTTTTAGTAATTCTTAATTTTAAAACTTTTTTTAAAACTGATTTAGAAGAATCATGAGCAACTAATATTTTGCATAAATTTTTGCTTTTAATAGCTCTTGCAATCGAAGAACCTATTAAACCCATTCCTATTATTGTTATTTTTTTAAACATCAAAAATTCTATTAAGAGTTTTCAAAAAGGAATTATTTTCCTTGCTATTACCAATTGTCACTCTTAGTGCGTTGGGCAATCCATATCCTTTCATTTTTCTTAGAATAATCTTAGATTTAATAAATTTATTATAAACATTATCAGCAGTGATTGTTTTATTATCAAAGCGCATTAAAAAGAAATTAGCTACTGGCGTATTTGTTAAAATTCCTAAGTTTATAAAATTTTCAAAAAAAATATCAGCCCACTTAGAGTTGTGATCAACATTTTTTCTTAACCAGGATCTGTCATTTATGGCTTCAACACCTGCTTTTTGCGCTGCTGAATTTACATTAAAGGGTGGTTTAATAAGCTTCATTGCTTGAATCAAATTTTTTGAAGCATACCCCCAGCCAAGTCTTAGACTAGCAAGACCATATATTTTAGAAAAAGATCTAGTAACAAGAACATTATTACAATTTCTGAACAAATCTAAACCAGAAGTATAATCTTTATTAACAACAAATTCAGAATAAGCGTCATCTACCACAAGCAAAATATTGCTGCGTAATTTTTTTCTCAATAACAGCATTTCTTGTTTGTCTAGATAGGTTCCAGTTGGATTATTTGGATTGGCTAAAAAAACTATTTTAGTTCGAGAATTAACTTTTGCTAATATAGAATTTATATCAGCCTTTAAATCATCTTCTTTAGCAAGGATTACTTTGCCTCCAAAAATCTTTGCGTAAATTCTGTACATTAAAAAACTGAACTCAGTGACAATAACTTCATCATTAGGAGTTAAAAATAACTGACAAGCTAAACTAATAATCTCATCCGAGCCGTTGCCAACAATGAGATTATTAGGATTTAACCTAAAATTTTTTGATATTGTTTTAATTAAATCATTTGAATTTCCATCGGGATATCTAGATATTTTTTTGCTGTGTTGAATAAATGCTGAAATAGCCTTTTTTGAAGGCCCTAAAGCAGATTCGTTCGCGGAAAGCTTTATTGGATTATTAATATTTTTAATCTGAGATAATCCACCCACATATTTTAAATTATTAAAATTTTTAAATTTTAATGGCATATTTTTGTAAATATTTGACAATATTATTTTTTAATTAACATAATGCTATTGTGGTTGATACTATTTATAAAAATAAATCTTCTAAAATTTTTAAAAACAACAGTAACACAAGCAATAAAAGCAAATAAATTGACAAGAAATTAAGCCTAAGATAAAAATTATTTGCGCTGATTTACCGAATTGCGAGCGCAAACAAACAGCTAAAAAGGTAAAAAATTACTTTAGTATTAAAGTAATTTTTTAGTTTAAATGAAATTAGAATCAAAAATAGTTATAGATCTTATAAAACCTTTTTCAAAAGTCCTTGATGTGGGATGTGGTGATGGAAGTATAATGCTGCATCTTAAAAAAGAAAAAAAAATTGACGCTCGAGGAATTGAAATAGATCACGAAAAAGTAAAAGAAAGTTTAAGCAAAGGTCTATCTGTTGTAGAGGGCGATGCTGAAAAAGATCTAATCAATTACCCAGATCAGTCTTTTGATTACGTAATTCTAACTCAAACTTTACAGGCCTTTTATAACCCTAGAAAAGTTCTTCATGAACTTTTGAGAATAGGAAAAAATGCAATTGTTTCTATTCCTAACTTTGGTTATTGGAAAGTTAGATTTAGTTTATTACTAAAGGGCAGAATGCCTGTTACAAAAACATTGCCTAACACATGGCATGACACGCCAAATCTACATATGTGCACTATTAAAGATTTTTTTGATTTATGTCATGATGACAAAATTCATATCATAAAATCAATTGCTGTTACTCAAGAAAAATCTTCTGCAATTACAAATCTAAATTTAGAAATAAAAAATCTTTATTCTGAATTTGGAATATTTTTAATTAGCAAAAAGAATTAATTATTCTTTAAATTATGAATATTCATATTATCCCGTGTCTAAAAGATAATTATGCTTATATTATTGAAAATGAGAAAACTAAAAATGCATGCGTTATAGATCCTTCTGAAACTGGCCCAGTTTTAATTTTCTTAGAAAAAAAAAAATTAAATTTAAAGTATATACTTAACACCCATCATCATGCCGATCATATTGGTGGCAACCTTGATCTAAAAAAAAAATTTAATGCAAAAATATTGGGTTTTATAAAAGATAAAAATAGAATTCCAGGAATTGATATTGCATTGAATGATAAAGAAATATGGAACTTTGAAGGATCTGACGTTCTAGTAGAGCACGTGCCAGGACATACATCTGGTCATATATTTTATTATTTTAAAAACGAAAATTCTGCTTTTACAGGTGACACTCTATTCTCTTTTGGTTGTGGAAGATTATTTGAAGGCTCTTACAAAGAAATGGTGGATTCTTTAAAAAAAATTAAGTCTCTTCCTAGAAAAACAAAAATATTTTGTGGTCATGAGTATACTATTTCTAATTTAAAGTTCTGTATGGCAATTGACAAACACAATTCCAAATTAAAAGAAAAATATAATCAAATTAATAATAATATTAATAAGAATTTAACAAGCATGCCTGCTAATCTAGATGAAGAAATAGAACTAAATATATTTCTTAAATTTGATAATTTAGAATTTAAAAAGAAAATAGGATTTGAAGATCTAAATGAGGTAGATTTTTTCAAGAAAATTAGAGACTTAAAAGATAACTTCTAAAAGCCAATACACTCAAGCATAATCGCAATCTTGACAAGCTAAGGTGGCTATATATATTGCCCAGACCTAAAAGAAATTACATATGACTTTTGCAGTAATCAAAACCGGCGGTAAACAATATAAAGTGTCAGCAAATGATACTATTAGAATTGAGAAGCTTGATAACGAGGCTGGAAAAATATTTGAATTTAAAGAAGTTCTTTTAACAGCAGATAATGAAACAACAGAGGTTGGTTCTCCAAGTGTTGATGGAGCCTATGTTGAGGCGGAACTTTTAAAACAAGCAAGAAATGATAAAATAATTATTTTCAAGAAAAGAAGAAGACAGAATTCAAGAAGAAGAAGAGGTCATAGACAACATGTTTCTATAGTGAAAATTTTAAAAATTTATGGTAAAAGTGGAAAGCTTTTGTCTGAAGCTAAGAATGCAACAGTAGAAAAAAAAGCTGAAACTAAAGTAACTGCTAAAAAGAAATAGATAAAAACAATGGCAACAAAAAAAGCTGGTGGCTCGACGAAAAACGGACGCGATAGCGCTGGTAGGCGACTTGGTGTCAAAAAATTTGGTGGTCAAACTGTTATAGCAGGAAATATTATTATGAGACAAAGAGGAACAAAAATGTTCCCAGGTAATAATGTTGGTATGGGAAAAGATCATACTATTTTTTCTAAAGTAGACGGCATAGTAAAATTCGAGACAAAAAAACTCGGAAGAACTTACATCTCAGTAATCCCTCAATAAACTCAGTTTATTTTTAAACTGAGATTTCCATTAATAATCGAATAATATGATTGTATGAAATTTTTAGATCAAGTTAGAATTATAATTAAAGCTGGCGACGGAGGAAACGGCTGTGTTGCTTTCCGAAGAGAAAAATTTATTGAATTTGGAGGTCCTTACGGAGGAGATGGTGGTGATGGTGGGTCAATAATTGTTAAAGCTGTTAATGGATTAAATACTTTAGTTGATTACCGTTTTGCTCAACATCATAAAGCTGAAAATGGATCTAACGGTTCTGGAAACAATAGAAAAGGACACGGTGGAAAAGATTTAGTTTTAAAAGTTCCTGTTGGAACTCAAATATATGAGGAGGATAAAAAAACACTGCTGTTTGATTTAACAAAGGAAAACCAAGAGTACGTTATAGCTAAAGGAGGAAAGGGTGGACTTGGTAATTCAAAATTTAAAAGTTCCACAAATAGATCTCCTAGGAAGTTTACTCCTGGAAAAATAGGAGAAGAATTTATAATTTGGCTTGAACTAAAATTAATTGCTGATGTTGGAATTATTGGTTTTCCAAACGCTGGAAAGTCGAGTCTTCTTTCAATATCGACAAGAGCCAGACCTAAGATTGCGAATTATCCTTTTACAACTCTCAATCCAAATCTTGGGGTTGTTTTTGTTGATAATAAAGAAATAATTATTGCCGACATTCCTGGCCTGATCGAGGGTGCTCATTCTGGTTCAGGATTGGGTGATAAATTTTTAAAGCATATAGAAAGATGTAAAAGCATCATTCATATGATTGATATTAACGAGGATGATTTGGTTGGAAAATATAAAGTTATTAGAAATGAACTTAAGGAATTTAACCCTGAATTAATAAAAAAGAGAGAACTTATTGTTTTTAACAAGATTGATTTAATTGATGAAGAAGAAAAGAAAGAAAAAATAATGAATTTTACTAAAAAAATTAAGAAAAAAGTTTATGATATATCTGTTGAAAAAAAGATTAATATAAACAATTTGCTACGAGCTATTTAAATGGACGTCTTAAAATATAAAACCATTGTAATTAAAATAGGTTCTGGCCTTATTGTTGATGGTAAAAACAAAGTAAAAAAGAACTGGTTTGACAAATTAATCGAAGATATTATTTTTTTAATAAAGAAAAATAAACAAGTTATTATTGTTTCTTCTGGAGCAATAGCATTGGGTTGCGATTTATTAAAAATAAATAAAAAAAATACAAAACTAAGTCAATTCCAAGCAATAGCAGCTATTGGACAGATCGAATTGATCAATCTTTTTAAAAAAGCATTTGAGAGAAAAAAAATTAAAGTTTCTCAAATATTACTTACTTTAGAAGATACTGAAGAAAGACGAAGATCGCTAAACGCAAAAGAAACGATCAATAATTTGTTGAAAATGTCTGTAATACCAATCGTAAATGAAAATGACACCGTTGCTACTTCAGAAATAAGATATGGGGATAATGATAGATTGGCAGCACGAGTTGCTCAAATATGTAACGCTGACTGCCTAATTATGCTTTCAGACATCGATGGTCTTTATTCTGCTGATCCAAAGAAAGATAAAAATGCAAAAATAATTAAAAAAGTAACAACTATTAATAAGTCTATTGAAGCACTTGCCTCCGAAAGTATTAGTTCTTACGGAACCGGTGGAATGATAACAAAAATTAAAGCTGCAAAAATTTGTATGCAGTCTGGTTGTGACATGATTTTAACAAGTGGAATGATAAATAATCCTATAAAAAATATTATTAAAAATAAAAATTATACATTGTTCGAATCTCAATCTTCTTCTTTAAGCGCAAAGAAGCAATGGATCTTAAATTCAATTGCAACGAAAGGTTCCGTTAAGATTGATGATGGAGCTGAAAAAGCATTAAAGAATGGGAAAAGTCTTTTACCAATAGGAGTAACAGCTATTGATGGAAATTTTAATCGCGGAGATGCTATTTATATTATAAATTCCAAAAATAAACGTATTGCAACAGGCATTAGTGCTTATTCCAGTGCAGATGCTAAAAAAATTATTGGATTTAAAACTGATAAAATTAAAGAAATTTTAGGTTATGTTAGCAGAGGAGAAATAGTGCACATAGATAACTTAGTTCATCAAACAGAATAAATATTATGAAAAATAGTTATTTGGATAAAATTGGTTTAAACGCTCTAAACGCATCAAAAAATCTATCTTTATTAAATGAGAGAGAAAAAAATAAAGTCCTTAAAGATTTCTATAAGAATTTTAAACAAAACAAAAAAAAAATCTTAAAAGCAAACAAGACCGACATTTCTAGAGCAAATAAAAATAAGGTTAGTAAAAATTTAGTTGATCGACTATTGCTGAATGAACATAAGATTAATTCTATACTTAATTCCATACAGGCAGTTATTAAATTAAAAGATCCAACTCAAAAAATAATATCAAAATGGAAAAGACCAAATGGAATGATTATTAATAAATACACCGTTCCAATTGGAGTTATAGGCGTGATATATGAATCTAGACCAAACGTAACATCAGACGTCGCAACTCTATGCTTTAAATCGGGCAATGCGGTTATCTTGAGAGGCGGGAGTGAAGCTATTCAGACAAATAAAGTTATTGCTGAATGTTTTAAAAAATCCTTAAAGAAAAATAAAGTCGATGAGAATTGCGTTCAACTAATTCAAAACACAAATAGAAAATTAGTTGATTACATGCTTTCGAAGATGGAAAAATTTATTGATGTTATAATTCCAAGAGGAGGAAAAAATTTAGTTCAAAAAATTAAAACGATGTCTAACGTTCCAACTATTGGCCATTTAGAAGGAATTTGTCACGTCTATATTGATAGATACGCAGATTTAAATATGGCAAAAAAAGTTACACTAAATGCTAAAATGAGAAACACTAGCATTTGTGGTGCTGCTGAAACTTTATTAATTGATAAAGGCTGTCTAAAGACTCATTTACGTCCAATATTGCAATTATTAAGTATTAGCGGATGTAAAATTATTGGAGATAAAATTGTACAAAAAAACTATCAAGGTTCTGTTTCTCTGGCGAAAGAACAAGATTGGAAGACAGAATATTTAGACTCTAAAATTTCAGTAAAAATTGTGAATGGAGTTGAGGAGGCAATTAAACATATTAATAAATATGGAAGTCATCATACTGACAGTATTGTGACTGCTAATAAAAAAAATGCTTCATTATTTTTATCCAAAGTTAATAGTGCAATAGTTTTACATAACGCTTCCACTCAATTTGCTGACGGAAATGAATTTGGTTTTGGAGCTGAAGTAGGCATATCCACAGATAAATTGCATCCTAGAGGACCAGTGGGTCTTGAACAGCTAGTAACTTACAAATATCTAGTAGAAGGTAATGGACAAACTAGACCTTAAACTTTTTATTAAAATATAATGAAAATTGGTATTCTTGGCGGAACCTTTGATCCTCCTCATATAGGTCATCTAAATATCTCATTAGAAGCTATTAAGAGGTTTCAACTAAAAAAAGTTATATGGCTTATTACCAAAAAAAATCCTTTAAAAAACAGTAAATCATCTAATGATGTTAATGGGAGAATAAAGCTATGTAATGAATTTATAAAAAAAAATAAAAATTTTATCGATGTTCAGTATATTGAGGAAAAAACTAAATCAAATTTTTTATTCGATAATATAAAACACATTGTTAACAAATCTCTGAACAACAAATATTATTTTATTATGGGTGCCGATAGTTTTATAAAATTTGATCAATGGAAGAAATATGATGAGATCTTAAACAAACTATCTGTAATTGTTATTAATAGACCTGAATACTCAATAAAATCGTTAAATTCAGTAGCTGCAAAAAAGCTTGAAAAGCAAAAGTCTTTGGAAGCTAACTTAAATACTAAACGACATAGATGGTATTTTTTAAATACTAAAGGTATGAATGTTTCGTCGTCAAAAATAAAAAAAATAATTAATGCAAACTAGAAATAAAGAATTGCTTCTAAAAGAAATAATCAAAATTCTTGATGATAATAAAGCAAAAGATATCGTAAAAATTAATCTTGAAAACAAAAGTTCTATAGCTGACTACATGGTTGTTGCTAGCGGAACATCCTCAAAACATATCCAATCTATCTCTGAAAATACAATCGAAGAATTAAAAAAAATGGGAATCAAAGGTTGTAAAGTTGAAGGCAGGGATAGTGATAATTGGAAATTAATTGATGCCATTGATGTCGTGGTTCATGTTTTTCATCACGAACAAAGAAAACATTATGACCTGGAAAAAATGTGGGAAGATATTTTACCAAGTCAAAAAATATCTGTTTAATGAAAATTAAAATCCTTTGTTTAGGAAGATTAAACAAAGATGAAGAAAATGATCTGTGCAAACGTTACGAAAACAGACTTAAAAGTTTAAAAAATAGTGGAATTACTAATTTTTCAATTGAACAAATCTCAAAAAAAGAATTAGAAAATATAATCAAAAATAAAAAAGAAAAAAAAATTATTTTTTTAAGTGAAAATGGACAAGATCTTAATACTAAAAACTTTTGTATAAAATTAAAAAAATTAATAAATTCTTCTATTAAAGAAACGTTATTTATTATTGGAGAACCAGAGGGTTTCAAAAATTCTTTAAACAAAGAAAATTTTGAAGAAATATGTCTAAGCAAACTTACTTTTACGCACTCTTTAGCAAGAGTATTGTTAACTGAACAAATTTACAGATGCGCTACAATTATGATAAACCATCCCTATCACAGACAATAAAAATGAAAAAAATTTACATATTATTCACTCTTATATTTTTAAATCTATTTACACAGAATACTTTTGCGCAAAAAAAAGATGCGCTTTATGAAAAATTAGATCTGTTTGGGGATATTCTTAACACAATTAACAAAGAATATTTCAAAGAGATAAATGAGAGCGATGTCATTGATGGAGCTATTAATGGGATGCTTCAATCTTTGGATCCCTATTCTTCTTATATGAGTCCAAAAACATTCAAAAACATGAATACAGAAACTAAAGGAGAATTTGGTGGTCTTGGTATTGAAGTCACAATGGAATCTGGTCTTGTAAAAGTAATCTCACCAATTGATGAAACGCCAGCTGACAGAGCTGGAATAAAATCTGGCGATTATATTATTAAATTAGATGACAAGCAGGTTAAAGGTTTAACTCTTGAAGAAGCTGTTAATACAATGAGAGGTAAAGTTGGAGCACCCATAACCTTAACAATCAGAAGATTGGAAACTAATGATCCAATAGTTGTTAAAATAATTAGAGAAACTATCAAAACTAAATCTGTAATATCAGAAATTAAAGAAAATATAGGCTATATTAGATTAAGATCTTTTAATGAAAAAAGTGGTGATGAGCTTATAAGCCACATTAAAGAAATTAATAAAAATAAACCTGACGTCGCTGGTTATATTTTAGATCTTAGAAATAATCCTGGTGGACTTCTTACGCAAGCAATTAAAGTGTCAGATGCATTCTTGGATAGCGGCGAAATTGTATCAACTAAAGGAAGAGATCCTAAAGATATAAAAATATATAATGCTAAAAAAGGAGACGAAATTAATGGAAAACCACTAGTTGTTCTTATTAATGGCGGATCTGCTTCAGCATCTGAAATTGTAGCTGGGGCTCTTAAAGATAACAAAAGAGCTATTATTCTAGGTGAAAAATCTTTCGGAAAAGGATCTGTGCAGTCTGTGATGCCTTTGTCTAATGGCGGAGGTTTAAGATTAACAGTTGCAAAATATTATCTGCCGAGCGGTGAAACTATTGAAAATATTGGCGTTTATCCAGATATTAAAGTTGAACAAAAAAAAGAGGATTTTAAGATTAATGATCCTATAAATGATAACCAATTAATTTACGCGCTAAAACTTCTAAAAGCGTCATGAAAGATTTAAGCGACCTTCCTTATAGAAAAGGTGTGGGAATAATGCTTATAAATAAGGAAACTAAAGTATTTATTGGAAAAAGAATTGATGCCACAAAAGCATGGCAAATGCCTCAGGGTGGTGTTGACCATAAAGAAGATGTTGTGGCAGCAGCTAAAAGAGAGCTTAAAGAAGAAACCGGAGTTACGTCTATTGAAATTATAAAAAAATCTGAAAAAGAATTTATTTATGATCTTCCTCAAGAGTTGCTTGGAAAAATTTGGGGTGGAAAATATAAAGGACAAAAACAAACATGGTTTCTTGCAAAATTTTTAGGAAAAAACGATGAAATCAATATTAAACAAAAAAAAGCTGAGTTCTATGATTGGCGTTGGGCTGAGCCCTTGGAGCTTCCTAAATTAATAGTTCCTTTTAAAAAAAAACTTTATAAAGAAGTTATAAAGGAGTTTAAGGAATACTTCTAAGACTTAAGATTATTAATTTGATCAATAATCTGATTATTTAAATAAATATCTTCGTCGGAAATTTCTTTATTGGTTAATTTTTTCTCTGCGTTTTGTTTTAGTTTTAGAATCTCTTCACTTTGAAATTCTGAACTATTAAAAAAATTATCTAATAAAATACTTAATTTATTATTTGAAAACTCTACAGTTCCCCCTGTTGAAAAAAATGTGTCGGAATTACTTCCTTCTTTTGCAATAATTTTTCCAGCTTTAAGAAAGGTAATTAAAGATATGTGATCCTTAAATATCTCCATCTCACCTTCAATTCCGGACACTACAACGCTATCAACAGCTTTTGAATAAGCTACTTGTTTTGGAGTTACTATTTCTAATTGGATATTATCCGCCATTTAAATTAAGCCGCAGCTTCTTTTGCCATTTTTTCAGCTTTTGCAACTGCCTCTTCTATAGTTCCAACCATATAAAAAGCTGATTCTGGAAGGTGATCATACTGACCTTTGCAAATTGCATCGAAACCTTTAATTGTTGATGGTAAATCAACTAATTTTCCAGGCGAACCTGTAAATACTTCAGCGACAAAGAAAGGTTGAGATAAAAATCTCTGTATCTTTCTTGCTCTTGATACTACTAACTTATCTTCCTCTGATAATTCATCCATACCTAAGATTGCTATAATATCTTGTAAAGATTTATAGTTCTGTAATATCTTTTGAACTTCCC
>JBAXVU010000093.1:0-1781 GCA_037128905.1 Pseudomonadota bacterium
CCTGAAAATCCAACTTCTTTAGAAAATTTAAATGAAAAAACTTGTCGTTGGCCTATAGGGCATCCAGATGAAGCAAATTTTTATTTCTGCGGAAGAAATCCTATGGAAGAAAGAGTTTATTGCAAATTGCATGTTCTTCACGCTTACCAGCCTAAAGGATGGAAAAATGATGAAGAGGAAGATAAAAATACAAAAGGAACTGAAGAGCTTCCAGAGTTTCTTGAAAAGAAAATCAAGTCAGCTTAGGCAGTATAAATAATTTCTTGTTTTAAATTCATTTCTTCTGCTAAAGACTTTAAACGTTTTTGTACTTGATTAGAAATAACTTCAGAATGTTTTTTTGGAACTTTTAAAATTAAAGTTTTATTATTAACCACATAAATTTTTATCTTTTCATAAAATATTGATGAAATTACAGAAATAGAGGAAGCAAATCGCAATGCTGCTCCAATACGTCTGCATGCCGCAATCTCGCTGTTACTTAAAATCTTTAAAAATTCTACGTCTGGATAATACTTAGTAGAGCAATGTCTCCAAAACGAAACTAATCCTAACTTAATTCTATCATTATGCGATAATTTTAATATCGGTGAATTAATTACTTCTTGAAAAACTAATTCGGCCCTTTGATATGTTCCTAACCCCCAATCAAAGTTGCTTAACGAGCAAGCCGGCAATAATAATCTAATTGGAAAATCTTCATCATTGTTAGTAAATATTTTTTTTAAAAAATTGTATAACTTTATATAATTTTCTCCAAAATCCCCTTTTTTAAGCGCTATAAAATGAACAGACCTATTTAGAGAATCTTTTTCTAAAATATTTAAGTATGCTTTATTAATTAGAGATCCCTCGCGTACTCCTGAAACTGAACACAAAACATTAGAAGGATCGCAAATCTTAATTAGTGAGGACAAAATATACGATCCAATCGGAATATAATTTGTTCTAGATTTAGTAACGCTAACTAACTTTTCAGATTTTATAGATTTTACACTTAATAATTTATTAGAAAATTTAAGTGCTTCATAGGCTGATAATTTATATTGATGAAGTATAGACAGGGGGTAGTTTGTCTTAAAAATATGTGCATTTAAAAGAGTTCTCCAAGTGCCTCCGCATAAATATAAATTTTTTGTTTTAACTTTTCTTAGCCATTCGATTTTATTTAAGTAAAAACTAATAATACTATTTATCTTATCTTTATTTCTCTTGGGTTGATTAAACAATCTCAAAACTCCCAAAGGTAATGACACTTTTTCGTAAATAATATTTTTTTCAACGCGAGCAAGCTCTAAACTTCCCCCTCCTAAATCAGCAACAACTCCATTAACTTTCTGAAAGCCTATAATAACTCCTAGAGCAGAATTTTCGGCTTCTTCAATTCCTGTTAAAACTTCGACTTTTTTTTTAAAAATTTTTTGAACTTTAGATATAAATAATTTTGAGTCTGTCGCTTCTCTGACTGCGGCAGTACCTATTATTTTAAATTTTTTTACTTTTAAATTAATTAATATACGTTTAAATCTTTGTAAGACGCTAAGAGCAAACTCAGACCCTTTTGGATCTAGTTTTCCAGTTTTGTCTAAATTCTTTCCTAATTCACAAATTGCTTTTTCATTAAAAATAGGAATTTGTGAATTTAATAAATTATCATAAATCAACATTCGTATTGAGTTAGAACCAAGGTCTATAATTGCTTCTTTATTAATTAATTTCTTTTCTTTAAGTGCTTGCTCAATTATCATTTAATTAATTGTAATCTTCTCAGGCATATTTAA
>JBAXVU010000094.1:0-1721 GCA_037128905.1 Pseudomonadota bacterium
GAACACTTAAAACTTCTGGCGCAACTTTACTTTCGATTGTTGCCGTTTTAATTTTCGGTGGAGAAGTTCTTAGAGGTTTTGCATTTGCAATTACATTTGGAATTATTTTTGGTACTTATTCTTCGATATATGTGGCTTCACCAATCGTGATGTTTTTTAATATAAAAAGAGATTGGTCAGTTAAAATTGACAATACGCCTTAATAAAGATTTTGAGCTATAACCATAGTTAGAAGCATAGGAATGGACAAAAAGGCATTAGTTCTAGATGTAAGCATAGCAAGTCTTGCTGATTTAGCTTTTCTCTCAGGATCGCACTCAACAATACCTAAAGCTCTTTTTTGATTTGGCCAAATAATAAACCAAACATTAAACGCCATAATTATTCCAAGCCACATACCAATTCCTATTGTTATATTTTTTGGAGCTCCTTTAAAAGCCAACGCTTCATGAATGTAGCCGTTAAGATATCCCGTAATTAAACCAGTAACGATTGTAGAAAGAGCAGCCCAACGAAACCAAAATAAAGCCACAGGAGCTATTATTTTTCCAATAGCAGGTTTTTGTTCATCTGGAATTTTAGGCATGCTCGGTATTTGAACAAAATTAAAATACCACAATAACCCTATCCACATAACACCTGACAAAACGTGCAAATATCTGAATATGGCGCTCCAGAAATATCTATCATTTGCCCAGCCGTCATTTATGTAAAATAAAATTCCAAAAAATATTAAAGTAGCAATAACAGAACTTAGAATTGTTTTAGGAAGAGATTGTAAGACATTGCTGATTCCCATGAATCAATAATAACATAAAAATTACTGTTTTAAGCAATTTTTTTTGAAGTATTTTTAGATAAGATTTTATTTAAAAATTCACCTGTATAACTGCCTTTTATGCGAGAAACATCTTCCGGGGTACCTTCAGCAACAATTTTTCCTCCCTTAACTCCTCCTTCGGGCCCCATATCAATTATCCAGTCAGCAGTTTTTATAACATCTAAATTATGCTCAATTACAACAACTGTATTTCCTTTATGTACAAAAGTATGAAGGACTTCTAATAACTTTTTTACATCGTGGATATGAAGACCGGTTGTTGGTTCATCAAGAATATAAATAGTTCTTCCCGTTGCTCTTTTAGAAAGTTCTTTTGCTAATTTTATTCTTTGAGCCTCACCACCAGACAAAGTAGTCGCTTGTTGCCCAATTTTAATGTAGCCAAGTCCAACTTTTTGTAATGTTAAAAGTTTATCTCTAATAGATGATATATTTTCAAAAAATATAACACCTTCATCGACAGTCATGTTTAAAACATCTGCAATATTTTTGTCTTTAAATCTAATTTCTAAAGTTTCTCTATTATAACGATTTCCTTTACAGACATCACACTGCACATAAACATCTGGTAAAAAATGCATTTCATAAGTAATAACCCCATCACCCTCACATGCTTCACATCTTCCTCCTTTAACGTTAAAAGAAAATCTTCCAGGCTTATAACCTCTTGCTTTTGAATCCGGTAAGTTAACAAACCATTCTCTAATAACTGTAAAAGCACCAGAGTAAGTAGCTGGATTTGATCTTGGTGTTCTTCCTATTGGAGACTGGTCAATATCAATTATTTTATCTAAATATTCATATCCTTGAATTCCTTTAAAAGGCTTTGGCATATTCTTGGATATTGTTTTGTTTATCATTAAATTCAAAGCCCTATAGA
>JBAXVU010000095.1:0-1691 GCA_037128905.1 Pseudomonadota bacterium
TTAAGTAATGAAAAATAAAAAAGAAGAACCTTTTATATTATCAAAAGAAAATATTATTCCAGAAGAAGTGTTGGAAGAAATTGCTGTTGAATCTCCAATACAAAAAAAAAATAACAAAAATATATTTAAATTAATTTCTGATGATCATTATTATAATAAAAAACCATCAACATTAGAAATTACTAATCTAACAAAAATAATTAAGAAAAGAGTTATTCTTAAAAATGTCAGCGTAAAAGTGGAGCCTCAAGAAATTGTTGCATTGTTAGGTCCTAACGGAGCAGGAAAAACAACTATGTTTTCAATAGTGCTTGGTATTTTAAATCCAACCCAAGGAAAAGTTATATTTAATAACAAAGTAATTAATGAACTGCCTATTCACATTCGTGCAAAAGAAGGAATTAGCTATCTACCACAATCAAGATCTATATTTAGAGGACTTACTGTTGAGGAAAATATTAGAGCAGTTGCTGAAGTTGCAATTAAAGATCAAGATAAAGAAGATGAATTAGTAGAACATTTGTTAAATGAATTTAAAATTGCACATCTTCGAACAGCATCTGCCTTAAGTTTATCAGGAGGTGAGGCAAGAAGAGTTGAGATAGCAAGATGTCTGACAACTTCTCCTAAAGTACTTTTGCTGGATGAACCTTTTGCAGCTTTAGATCCAATCGCAATAATAGAGCTTAAAGAAATGCTTAAACATTTAAGAGAAAAAGGAATTAGTATTTTTATAACGGACCACAACGTTAAAGAAACTCTTGATATAGTAGACAGAGCATACATCCTTAATAGCGGCGAAGTTATTGCCGAAGGATCTCCTCAAGAGATTATTGAAGATAAAAAAGCAAGACAGCTTTATTTAGGCTCTCAATTTAGAATTTAATTATTTATAAAATCTAAACTTTTTCTAAAGCCTGCGCTATATCAGCTAAAATATCATCTGGATGTTCGATACCAACAGATAATCTTACATATCCTGGTGTCACCCCCGCTTTTAACTGCTCTTCTGGAGAAAGCTGCGAATGTGTTGTAGACGCTGGATGAATAGCAAGACTTCTTGCATCCCCAATGTTTGCAACATGGTATAAAAGTTTTAAAGAGTTAATAAATTTTTTACCAGCTTCAACGCCGCCTTTTAATTCAACCCCACATAAAGCTCCAAAGCCACCGTTTAAGTATTTTTTTGCACGTTTTCCAACTTCACCTTCGTAAAGGCTTGGATAAATAACTTTTTGAACTTTGTTATGTTTGGTTAAGTAAGAAACTACTTTTTCAGCATTAGAACAATGCTGTTTCATTCTTAATGCTAGCGTTTCTAATCCTTGAATAATTTGCCAAGCATTAAATGGTGATAATGGAGCGCCTAAGTCTCTAAGTAAAACAACTCTTGCTCTTATAATAAAAGGAATGTTTGCTCCTGTTAACTGAGGAACAACTTCTCCCCAAACAGCTCCACCGTAAGAAGGATCAGGTTCGTTATAGAATGGTTGTCTTTTTTTATTTTCTGTCCAATTAAAATTTCCACCATCTATAATAACTCCACCAATAGAATTTCCATGGCCACCTATAAATTTAGTTAAAGAATGCATCACAATTGCAGCGCCGTGTTCTAAAGGCTTGCAAATAATTGGTGATGCAGTGTTATCCATTATTAAAGGTATGCCAAATTTTTTCCCAATATCAGCAAC
>JBAXVU010000096.1:0-1638 GCA_037128905.1 Pseudomonadota bacterium
TTTTTCTGATATTTTATACAAATGAATAAAGTTAAATTTATGTTCTCAGATAATTTTGCCCCTCACCAAGGCAAAAGATCAGTAAAGTCTATAGTAATCCATTATACAGGAATGAGGTCTTTACAATCAGCAGTAGAAAGACTTTCATCAAAAAAACATCAAGTTAGTAGTCATTATCTAATCAGCAGAAAAGGAAAAATTTCTCAATTGGTAAAAGATAACAATATAGCTTGGCATGCTGGAGTTTCTAGTTGGTTCAGTTTTAAAAATTTAAACAAAACTTCAATTGGTATTGAGCTTGAGAATAAAGGTCATAGATATGGTTATGAGAATTTTCCTCATAAACAAATTTCTATACTTATTAAACTTTTAAAAATTTTAAAGAAAAAATTTAAAGTAAAAAATATAAATATAGTGGGTCACTCAGATATTGCTCCAGATAGAAAAATTGATCCAGGAGAAAAATTTCCATGGAAGAAACTTAGTCAAAATGATTTATCAATTTGGCATTCATTAGATGAAAAATTTATTAGCAATTTTAGGCTTAAAAAAATTAAAATTTTTAATAAAAAACAGATATTAATAATGGCAAAAAAGCTAGGTTATACAAGGGTTTTTTCAGGTTATGGAATGGACAAAAATTTTGCGAAAGCATTTCAAAGAAGATTTAGACAACAATTAGTAAACGGTATTTTTGATCAAGAATGCTATTTAATTTTAAATAATTTACAAAGATTCATTTAATAGTTGAATTTTAAATTCTATTAAGTTAAAATTTAATTGTCAGTTAGTTGAATGGTAGCTTTGATCTTTTTCAAAGAGGAAAGTCTGGGCTCCACAAGATAACAGTGCCAGCTAATAGCTGGCGAGGGCGACCTCAGGGATAGTGCCACAGAAAATAAACCGCCTTATCAAGGCAAGGGTGAAAAGGTGTGGTAAGAGCACACCGGGTTTTTGGTAACAAAAACCGCATGGAAAACCCCACTGGGAGCAAGACCAAATAGAAACAACATGGTTTAAATTTATTTAAACCTAGCCTAATCTTGGGTGAGTTGTTTGGGTTGGTTGCTTGAGCCTGTTGGCGACAATAGGCCTAGATAAATTATCATTTTCAATGACAGAACCCAGCTTACAGACTAACTGACAAATAACTTTCTCTAAAATTCTTTTAAATTTTCTTAAGCAATATTTAGATTTTATAAGAACAAAATAAGAACATTAATGTCAGTATTATCAACACTAATTTAGTGTTTATCCATTGACTTACTATTATATACCATGCTATCCCATGATAACCCATAAATGACAAATATTAATTATTTTATGAATAAATTTAATGGGAATTTTTTTTTTAAAGAATTAAATGTTTATATCAACTTACGAAAACAAGTTAGACAAGAAAGGCAGAGTATCAGTGCCAGCTAGCTTTAGATCTCATTTATCATCTTTAGGTTACAACAGTGTTGTTTGTTACCCTTCGTTTACAAATTCATCGATTGAGTTTTGTCCTCAGAGCAGAATTGAAAAATTAAGTGACACCATAGATCATCTTAGTCCATTCGAAGAAAATAGAGATGTGTTTGCAACTTCAATACTTGCAGATAGTTTTCAATTAAATTTTGACTCTGACGGAAGAGT
>JBAXVU010000097.1:0-1620 GCA_037128905.1 Pseudomonadota bacterium
GGATCTTATTTATTTTTTTTAAGAAGAACTAATTAAGTATATAATTTATATATGGAACATTTATTAGACAACTTTGTTTTTTTTCAAGACAAAATATTTCTTCGTGGTTATGCCTTTGGTGTTATTCATGCTGGTCTTATTGTAATAGGTTATTATACGGGTTGGAGTATTAATCGTTTATTAAAAATTGCTTCAAATGGTTACATTGCGGGAATCTTTGGTGCTATTTTTGCTCATGTGATTGCTGATCTTGTGGCTTCATTAATAGATCCGGATATTAGACCTGCAACACTTGGAATATTTTTGGGAGGATTAACTCCTTTGATATTAATACCGATATTTGAAAAATTTGTTACTAAGAGCAAACATCACATCGTTGTTGGGGATCATGAAGATATTAAAAAAGACCTCAAGGACGATCACAATCACTAAGTCTTAAATAAATTTTAAATTATTTTTAAAGGGGAGAGAGAGTTTTAAAGTGCTAACCAGAAGTTAGCACTTTAAAAAGAATGCTTACTTCTTAGGAGCTTCTTTAGCGTCAGCTTTAGGAGCTTCTTTTTTAGCAGCACCAGCTTTTAAGCCAGCAACTTTGAAAGCTTCGTTGATTGATTTAACACAATCAGCTTCTTTCTTAGCAGCAGCAGCATCGCCAGCAGCTTTACGTAAACCTGTTACTTTGTCAGTAGCAGCTTTATCTAATTTTGCAGTTTTTACTTTTGCATCGAAATCTTTTGTTAAGTCAGCGCATGTAGGAGCAGCCGCATTTGCAAAAGAAGCGAATAAAAACGTGCTAAGTACTATAGCTAGTATTTTTTTCATTTTTTATACTTAAGTTAAGTTAATTAGTCGGGCAAACTATAAAATTTAGATGCTGAAGTAAATAATTTTTGAGCCAAAAAAAGCCTCAATTTCTAATATTTTCTATATCTTGAATGACTAATTTAGTGGCTAAAAATATTGCTTTTTTGATCTTATGCTAGCCTGTGCAGCAGCTAATCTTGCAATAGGAACTCTATAGGGTGAGCAGGAAACATAGTTCAGACCAGCTTTATGACAGAACTCTATAGAATCGGGATCTCCACCATGTTCTCCACAAATTCCAAGTTTCAGATTTTTTTTAGTTTCTAATCCACGAGCACAAGCAATCTTTATAAGCTCACCTACTCCGTCTTGATCAATACTTACGAAGGGATCAATTTTAAATATTTTGTTCTCAACATAATCATCTAAGAATTTTCCAGAATCGTCTCTTGAAATTCCAAGTGTAGTTTGTGTTAAATCATTAGTTCCAAAACTAAAAAAGTCAGCATGCTTTGCGATATTTTTTGCATTAAGAGCTGCTCTTGGAAGTTCGATCATTGTGCCAACTAAATAATCTACTTTAAAGTTATTTTTCTTTTGAACTTCTTGCGCAACTCTATCAACCAATCCTTTTAAAATTTCAATTTCTCTTTCTGTTGCAACAAGAGGGATCATAATCTCTGGAAGTACTGCTTCTACTTTTTGTTTTTGCAATTCATATAACGCTTCAAAGATTGCTCTGCATTGCATTTCATAAATTTCTGGAAAAGAAATCGCAAGACGACAACCTCTATGACCTAACATAGGATTTTCTTC
>JBAXVU010000098.1:0-1610 GCA_037128905.1 Pseudomonadota bacterium
AAATATTCTAAAAATATTTTAATTACTTGCAAAAATATGAAAAAAAATCTTCAAATTAATATTGATGATGACGGTCCAGGTATTGCAAATGAACACAAAGAAAATGTTTTTAGACCATTTTACAGAATAGACAAATCAAGATCTTTAAATGAAACAAATGTCGGACTAGGGCTTTCAATTGTTGAGGATATTGTAAATTCTCATGGTGGAACTGTAAAATTAAAAGACAATCCCAAAGGTAAAGGACTGAGAGTATTCCTATCTTTTCCTAATTAAATTATTTAATTCTTTTATTTCTAAGTTTAATTTATCGATCTTTTTCTTTAATACCTCAAGTTCTTCTTTGGACGAAATATTAAAACGGCTTTTAATATTTTCTATTTTAAATTTTAAAATATTAATCGCTTCTAGCTTAATATCTTTGGCAGTAAGTATTCCTGTTTGGAGTAGATTTACAAAATCATTAATAAATTTTTTATAATTATTCATATATTCTTACTAATAGTATAGTTATAAATAATTTTAATATTAATAAAATGTTTATTCATAATCTAAGCCCCACTATTGTTAATTTTGGTTTCTTAGAAGTGCGCTGGTATTCTTTAGCATATATTATTGGCATATTTTTTGGATTTTATTACGCGAAATATCTAATAAAAAAATATTGGAATAAGGAAAATATTAACATTAAGAACTTTGATAATTTTTTAATTTACGTAATTTTAGGAATTATTTTAGGTGGCAGAACCGGTTATATTCTTTTTTATAATTTTAACTATTATTTTCATAACCCCATCGAAGTATTATTTTTATGGCAAGGAGGAATGTCATTTCATGGTGGAGCTATTGGTGTTTATATAGCAACAATTCTTTTTGCAAAAAAAAGCAAAATTAAAATACTAGTTTTAACGGATATTATAACTTGCGTTGCTCCCTTTGGAATATTTCTAGGCAGAATTGCTAATTTTATAAATGGAGAGCTGTATGGGAAAAAAACATTTTCTGAATATGGAGTAATTTTTCCTAAAATAGATATGGAACCAAGACATCCGTCTCAACTTTACGAGGCTTTTCTAGAAGGTTTATTGTTATTTTTATTACTTAATTTAATCTTAAAATATAAAAAAAAAATATTTAACGGAGAGCTATCTTGTTATTTTTTAATTTTTTATTCTATATTCAGAATTGTATCTGAAGTATTTAGAGAGCCAGATAAGCATATAGGTTATATCATTTTTAACTTATCTTTGGGCACTTGTATAAGTTTATGCTTCTTAATTTTTGGAATCATTGCGTTTAAAGTAATTAAAAATGAATTACATAGAAAAATCTTTTAATAAAAAAAAATTTATTCCACTAGATCATTTTATTGATTTAGCATTATACCAAAAAAATCTAGGCTATTATCAGAGAAAAGAAATATTTGGCCGTGAAGGAGATTTTATAACCTCGCCAATTATATCCAGTATTTTCTCTGAAATGATATCCGTATGGTTTGTTTCTTATTGGATTTACCTAAAAAAACCAAAAAAAATTAATATATTAGAATTAGGTCCTGGCAATGGAACTATGATTAAACAAATTATTAATGCTATCAAAAAATTTAAAAC
>JBAXVU010000011.1:0-12541 GCA_037128905.1 Pseudomonadota bacterium
AAAACTCCGTGATGAAGATTTAACGCTTTTCTATTTGGATCTCCCCCAGTTGGTCTTCTCATTTCTATAAACTCTTCGATTTCAGGATGATCAATTTGTAAATAACAAGCAGCAGATCCTCTTCTTAAAGATCCTTGGCTGATTGCCAAAGTTAAAGAATCCATCACTTTAATAAATGGAATAATTCCAGAAGTCTTTCCAACTCTTCCGATTTTTTCTCCGATAGATCTAAGATTGCCCCAATAACTTCCTATTCCACCTCCTCTTGCTGCAAGCCAAACGTTTTCAGACCAAAGATCTAAAATACCGTCTAAGCTGTCATTTGCTTCATTTAAGAAGCAAGATATTGGCAAACCTCTATCCGTTCCTGCATTTGACAATACTGGAGTTGCAGGCATGAACCAAAGGTTACTAATATAATTATAAATTCTTTGAGCGTGTAAATTATTGTCAGCATAGTTTGCTGCAACACGAGCAAACAAATCTTGATAAGATTCTCCGTCTGCTAAATATCTGTCGTCTAAAGTTGCTTTACCGAAATTTGTTAATTTTGAATCTTTAGAACGATCAATTTTAATTGTGATCCCTTTTTCGTTTTGAAATAACTCAGTTTCTTTTGTTAGAGAAAAGAGATCAGGTTTCTTTAGATCTTGAACGTTAGATTTAGGAGTTGATGTTGGAATGTCGATTCCGTTGTCCAAAACGATCTTCTTGATGGCTAAAGCCAAGTTATCTTGCATAACTCTATATTTTATTAGATTTTTATGGTAAAACAACTACATGTTGTGTTACAAAAACATGAATATACTATTAATAAGTACCTCACAAGAGAACATTATTAGAACACTGTAAAAAAGTCAATAAATAAAATTTATTTTTGATAAACCATTAAAAAATAACAATTAATTTTTTAATGAATTCTAAAGATATTCACATAAATAAAAATGGTTTTAGGGAATACGACGCGAGATGGTTGTATCCAAAAGATATTAGTCTTGAGGGAATCAAAACTATAGGTCTTGCCCTTGGAACTCAAATTAGCAAACACACAAAAAAAAATCCAAGGGTAATTGTTGGTCACGATTACAGATCTTATAGCGAAGAAGTTAAAGGAGCATTAATCGAAGGATTAATGGAAAGCGGATGTAACGTTGAAGATTTGGGACTTAGTTTAACTCCTATGGTTTATTTTGCTCAATTTGAACTTAATGCAGATGCGATTGCAATGGTAACTGCAAGCCATAATGAAAATGGTTGGACTGGAATTAAAATGGGAATTGAAAAAGGACTTACTCATGCGCCAACGGAAATGTCAGAACTTAAAGAAATAGTATTCAGTAAAAATTTTATAAAAGAGAAAGGAAGTTTAAAAAAAATTGATAACTTTAAAGATGTTTACAGTAACTACTTAATTTCGAATAATAAAATAAATAAAAAAATTAAAGCAGTTGTTGCTTGCGGCAATGGCACAGCTGGAGTTTTTGCACCACAGATTTTAAGAGGTATTGGTTGCGATATTATAGAGTTAGATTGTAATCTTGATTATACTTTCCCTAAATACAATCCTAATCCAGAAGACATGAAAATGCTTCATGCCATTAGTGAAGCTGTTATAAAAAATAAAGCTGACATAGGATTTGGCTTTGATGGAGATGGAGATAGAGTTGGTGTGATTGATGACAAAGGAAGAGAAATATTTTCAGATAAAATAGGATTATTAATTGCAAGAAATATTTCAAAGAAACATAAAGGTCAAAAGTTTATTATTGATGTTAAATCGACTTGTCTTTATTCAAATGATGAAGTTTTAAAAAATAATAACTGTGAAGTTATATTTTGGAAAACAGGACATTCTCACATTAAAAGAAAAGTAAAGGAAACTAAATCAATTGCTGGCTTTGAAAAAAGCGGTCATTTCTTTTTTAATCAACCTATCGGATTTGGTTTTGATGATGGGATAATGTCTGCAATTCAAGTATGTCATTTACTAAATAATGAAAATAAAAAGATGTCTGATATTATAGATGCTCTTCCTATGACATATCAAACTCCTACTATGGCTCCATTCTGCAAAGATGAAGAAAAGTATCAAGTCGTTGATCTAATCACTGAGCAATTCAAAGAATTTAAAGAAAATAAAACTAAAATTAACGATCAATTAATTAAAGAGATTATCACTATCAATGGAGTTAGATTTGTTCTTGAAGATAACTCATGGGGATTAATTAGAGCATCCTCTAATAAACCTTCTTTAGTTGTGGTAGTTGAAACTTTAAAGTCTAATAAAGACACCAAAAATATCTTCGATTTTATCGATAGAACACTTCAAAAGACGGGAAAAGTTGGTGAATACGACCAAAAAATTTAGTCTTTAGTCCAATAACCATAAACGCAACGAGTTCCATTCCGAGAACAATCAAACACATCATTTAATACTCCATTAATGACTACGGTTAGATGCTTTGAACAAGAAACAATTAAAGTTCCCATGGGAAGTTCTTCTTTTTTTAAATGAACTTTGCAACCTTTTCCCACAAACATAGTTGGGGTCCATTTCCATCCTAGTTTTTCTAAATATTTTTTTAATACTACTCTATGAGTTCCAGATCTTGGACTGTCGTGTCTTTCTTTTAAGCTCCTTGCAAGTTTTGTTTTTGAAGTATTTCTAAATTCGTGATTGGCTTTAAATAAGTCATCATACACTTTTTGATAAGGTATGCCTGTGGCAATTGCTATAGATCTAACAACACAATCCCCTGCTTGACCTTTATAACCAGCAGCAGCTCTGCCACCATCATTAATTTTTAATTCTAAATTGCTACGTGAAAATAATCTTCTAAAAAACATCAAAAAGATCTTTATGCTTATTTGCCAGCAGAATAAACTATTTTATTAGCTATTAATTTATTAATTTCTTTTTTTTTAAATCCATAATCTAAAAGAATTTCTTTAGTATGCTGTCCAAAAATTGGTGCTCCTGTTGATTTTTTTATTTTAGAATGAGAGAACTTAATTGGCATGCCAATTGCTTTTGATATCCCTGCTTTTTTATTATTAACGTTAATAATCATTTTTCTGTATTTTGTTTGCGGATCTTTAAACATTTCGTTAATTGAATAAATAGGGCCACATGGAAGACCTTTTTTATCAAATATCTTTAGCCACTCTTTAGCTTTTTTCTTCTTTAATTCTTTATTTAAAATATTAATTAAATCTTTTAAATTTTTCATACGAGCGTTATTCGAACTAAACTTTTTATTATTTTGCAAATCTTTTCTGTTGATGGCATCAATAAATTGCAACCATGTATTCTGACTGGAAGCTCCTACTGTAATCCATTTATCTTTTGTCTTAAAAGCCTGATAAGGAGCAGTTAAAGGGTGCGCTGAACCCAAAGGTCCAGGTGATTTTCCAGTTGCAGCTGTTATTGCGGACTGCCAATACGTATGAACAATACCTGCCTCGAATAAAGAAGTATCAACCCTTTGTCCTTTACCAGTTTTTTGTCTGTATAAGATAGCTGCTAAAATTCCATTCGTTGCTAAAAATCCTGCAGTAATATCAGTGATTGGTGCACCAACCTTCATAGGTGATTTGTCTAAGCTTTCTCCTGTTATGCTCATTAATCCACTCATACCTTGGGCTATTAAATCAAATCCTCCTTTATAAGCATACGGACCTGATCTGCCATAACCAGAAATCTCACATAATATAATTCTAGGATTAATTTTTTTTAAAACTTTATAACCGATACCTAATTTTTCTAACGTACCCTTTCTAAAATTTTCAATAACCACATCTGATTTTTTAACCATTTTTTTAAAAACATTTACTCCTTGTTTGCTTTTTAAATCTAAAGCAATGCCTCTTTTATTTCGGTTCATAATCATAAAAGCTGCGGATTCACCATTAATATCAGGGGGTAAGAAGCGTCTAGTGTCGTCTCCGCCTTGAATTTTTTCAATCTTAATAACCTCTGCTCCTAAATCAGCAAGTAACAGACCGCAACTAGGTCCTGCCATAATCTGCGACAATTCAAGAATCTTTATGCCCTGAAGTGGACCTGACATTATTTATTTTTAAACTTAGGTTTAGTTTTTGTTAAGAAAGATTTGTAACCGATGCTAAAATCTTTACTATCGTAACAAATGTAAGCTCGGTCATTCATTTTATCAGTAATTTTTTCATTATTAGAAAGTTCACTTGCAAATTTTTTATGCCATCTTGAGACCAAAGGGGCTCCATCTGCAATTCTTCTAGCTGTTGCATGAGATTCGTTTTCAACTTCATTATCTTTTACCACTTTATTTACTAATCCTTTTTGAAAAGCTTCAGTTGAGTCAAATACTCTACCTTCTAATAAAATTTCTAATGCAATACTTTTTCCAACTAACTGAATAAATGGCTGCATTTCTCTTGGCGCCATTGTTAAGCCAAGACGATTTATAGGTACGCCAAATCTAGAAGATATTCCGCAAATTCTAATATCACAACAAGCAGCGATTTCTAACCCCCCTCCAACACAAATACCTTCTATTAAAGCAACTGTTGGAATGGGACAATTTAAAATAGCAGATAAAGTGCCATGCAAATGTTTACCGTATTCTTTGGCTTGTTTACTGTTTGATCTTTCTGTTTTGAATTCACCAATATCATTTCCTGGGGAAAAAGATTTTCCACCTTTGCCTCTTATAATAATGCAGCGTAGGTTCTTATTTTTCGATAAATTTCTAAATTTAGCCCCTATTTCTTTCCACATGGGCTTTGTTAGAGCGTTTAGTTTATCTGGACGATTGATAATGATTTCAACGATATACTTGTCTAATTTATTTTCCAGTACAAGACTGCTCATTTGTTAACGATAGAAGAAATTAACTAAACTCATCGGAACAATTGGTACATAAGTTGAAAGAGCAAGTACAAACACTAAACATGCAACAAAGATTATATTGATCTTACTTGCCTGCCACATGTCAGTTTTTGCAATAGAACAAGCAACTGCAAGAACGCTCGCAACGGGAGGTGTTTGTTGACCGATTGCTAAGTTCAGAGTCACAATAATTCCAAAATGAACCGGGTCTATTCCAAGCGCATGAACTAAAGGCATTACCACCGGTACTACTAAAATAATTGCAGCGGATGAATGCAAAAAGAAGCCAATGATAAAAAAGAAAACATTTAATATTGCTAAAATAACATATTTGTTTTGAGAAAAAGCAGTAAGTGATGATGCCACTTTTTGAGGAAATTGTTCTAATGTTAAAAATTCTCCAAGCAAAATACTAGCCGCCACAAGCAACATTACAGTTGCCGTTTGCATTCCGCCTTCAATTGTTGAATTAAAGAACTGTTTAAAACTAAATTCACGGTAATAAGCTCCGATTGCAATGGCCGCAACTACAGCAAGACCCGCTCCCTCAGTTGCAGTAACAAATCCTCCAAAGATTCCACCTAAAATAATTACGGGCAATAAAAATGAAATGGAAGCTGCTTTTGCTGTTCGTTTAAGATTTTTAATATTAAATGCTTCTTCAATAGGTAGTTTCTTTTTTCTTGCGTAGATATAAGAAGTTAACATCATTAAAAAACCACCTAATACTCCAGGGACAACTCCGGCGACAAATAATTGCTCAACAGAACAACCGGCAATTACTGCATAAATAATCATTGGAATAGATGGCGGAATAATAATTGCAAGTGAAGAAGATGAAGAAACAACAGAAGCTGCAAATTCTGCAGAATATTTTTTTCTTTTCATTGCAGGAATTAAAATAGATCCTAATGCTGATGCATCAGCAACAGCTGAACCTGAGATTTCAGCAAAAAACATAGAGGTTGCAATAGTAATCATGCCAAGCCCCCCTCTAATAAATCCAACAAGTGCTGAAGCGAATGCAATAAGTCTTTGAGAAATTCCAGAGCTATTCATGATGGCTCCGGCTAAAATAAATAATGGAATTGCAATTAATGGGAAGCTTTTAGCTCCATTATACATTGCAAGTGGAACGTTTACTAAATTATCAAAACCAGATTTTAAAAGCATCGCTACAATAGCAGACACTGCTAAACCAACGGCAATCGGAACGTTGATTACAAGTAACACCATTAAAACAATAAACATCGTTAATACTAACATCTATTTTTTCATTGTTTCTTTGTATGCTTCTGGAAGATAAATTATTTCAGAAACAATAATTAATATTGAACACAAAGGTACAATAGCTCTCACGAATGATTCATGTATCCAATCAACCGTTACTAAACTGTCCCCTCTTAAAGCGATAACAACTTTTGAACCATAATAAGCTAATAATACGTAAAAAGATAAAATAATCATTTTTGATATAACAAATAAAATATTTCTTAAAAATTTAGGAAACATTTTAATTAAAGTTGGCATACCGATATGAGATCCTTTTAGAGAAGCATAAGCGCCTCCAAAAAAAGTAATCCAAACTAATTGAATACCTGCAACTTCGTCATACCAAACAATTGAACGACCTGACCATCTAAAAACAACGCCAATCACAACAGTTACTGCTAATAAAATCATCATAAAAAATATGATGTATTGCAGAGCCTTGTCGTAATCTTTGTAAAATTTATTAGTTTTGGCCATTCTTTCTTTTACTTAGTATTAGCTAAACCAAGAATTTTAGAGGTTAATGTTGCACCATTTGCCACATCTTTTGCAAATTCTTTATAAATAGGATCGCTCGCTTTAACGAAAGCATCTCTATTTGCAGTGTTTATTTTTACTCCTGCATCTTTAACAACTTTTAATAAGGACTCGTCAAACTCAGCTGCCTTTTTGTAAACAAAAGGTTGGGTTTCTTTTGCTGCCTGCTCAAGAATTTTTCTAACGTCGGCTGGTAATTTATCCCATGCACTTTTGTGCACTATAACAAACGCGGGCGTGTAAACATGGTTTGTAATTGATAAATACTTTTGTACCTCTTGAAACTTAGCGCTAGTAATTTGAGTATAAGGATTTTCCTGACCATCAATTGTTCCAGTTTTAAGTGCTATAAAAACTTCTGAAAATCCCATTGGGGTTGGGTTTGCTCCATAAGCTTGGAACATTCTTACTCTCCATTTTCCCTCTGGAACTCGAAGTTTAATTCCTTTTAAATCTTCAGGAATATTAATAGGTCTTGTGTTATTAGTAATTTGTCTAAAACCATTTTCCCAAACAGCGAGTACTTTATATCCTGTTTTCTCTTCTAAATTTTTTGAAAGAATTGGATTTATCACATCTTTTTCAACACGTGACATATGCTGTCTATCTTTAATTAAATATGGCATTTCAAAAACACCAAATTCATCAAAAGCTGTTGACATATAAGTAGATGGAACTGCGATATCTAATGTACCAAGTTTTACTTTTTGCATCATTTCTTTATCACTACCTAATTGGCTTGAACCAAAGTTTACAACAGTTGCTTTTCCTGCAAGTCGACTATTGGCAAGTTTTACGAAATGTTCTGCTGACTCATTAAATAAAGAGCCTGGTTCACCCACGTGACCAATTTTAATTTCTAACGCGTTAACAGAATAAGAAATAAGACAAAACGAAAGTATAATTATGATTTTTTTTTTAAATGACATTTAAGATCCCCGCTTAAGTTAATTTAATAAATTTATTGTAACCAATTAACTTTAGAAAATCTACTTTGAAAGATGATCAATTGCTGCCATTAGGCCACCTGCTTTATATGGAATTTTTGACTTTCTTAACCCCAATTCAACTCCCGCTAAAGTTCCAGCTAACATAAGGTCATTAAAGTCACCTAAATGACCTATTCTAAATACTTTTCCTTTAATTTTGTTAAGTCCCATTCCTAAAGACATATTGTATTCATCTAATATAACTTTTCTTAAATTATCTGAATCATGACCCTCGGGCAATAAAATGGCAGTAATAGTATTTGAATACTCTTCTGGATTCTTAGCTAAAATTTCTAAACCCCAACCTCTAACAGCAGCTCTTGTTGCTTCCGCGTGTCTTGCGTGACGTTTAAATACATTTTCCAACCCTTCTTCCATTAGCATGTTTAAAGCTTCATCAAGTCCAAAAACTAAATTTGTAGCTGGGGTGTAAGGAAAGAAACCATTCTTATTATTCTCTAACATCGGCTTCCAATCCCAATATGCTTTTTGCATAGTTGATTTTGAATGTGCTTCTAAAGCTTTTTGACTAATGGCATTAAAAGAAAGTCCTGGAGGTAATAATAATCCTTTTTGAGATCCACCAACTGTAACGTCTACTTTCCATTCATCGTGTCGATAATCAATCGAAGCTAAAGATGAAATCGTATCAACTAATAAAAGAGCAGGATGTTTTGCACTATCCATTGCTTTTCTAATATTTCCAATATTGTTTGTAATACCTGTTGCTGTTTCGTTGTGTAGAACGAGTAGAGCTTTTATTTTATGATCTTTATCCTGGCTTAATTTTTGCTCAACTACTTTAGCGTCAACACCATGTCTCCAATCCCCTGGTACAAGCTCAACATCTAAAGAAAGTTTTTTGGCTTGTTCTGCCCATAAATAAGAAAACTGTCCAGTTTCAAACATTAATATTTTGTCTTTTGGATTTAAGGTATTAACGATTGCAGCTTCCCAAGCTCCTGTACCAGAAGCTGGATACATAATTACTGGTTGGGTCGTTTTAAAAACACCTTTAAGCCTGTCTAAAACTCTTTTAGCAATTTCTGCAAAATCAGGACCTCGATGATCGATGGTTGGATAACTCATCGCATGAAGCACTCGATCTGGAATATTTGTTGGACCTGGAATTTGTAAGAAATGCTTTCCTGGTCTTAAAGAGTTCGATTTTGACATAAAGCTATATATAATTAATTTTGAACAAATTGATTAAATATGAAATTAAATCAAAATACAATTTCAAAAATAGGAAAAGAACTTCAATCTCTAGTTAAAGGAGAAGTCTTATTTGATGAGTTTTCAAGAGGTAGATACAGCACAGACGCTTCCATTTATCAAATAACTCCTATTGGAATCGTAATTCCAAAAGATACTGACGATGTATTGCGTGTACTTGAATATTGCAAATTAAATGAACTTCCTATCTTGCCGAGAGGAGCTGGTAGTTCACAGTGCGGTCAAACTGTTGGTGAATGCGTTGTTCTAGATTATTCAAAGTTTCATAATCAAATCTTAGATATAGATTTAAATGAAAAAACAGCCTGGGTTCAGCCTGGACTAGTACTTGATCAATTAAATGTAAAATTAAAACAATACGATTTATGTTTTCCAGTTGATGTTTCAACTAGTAGCCGAGCAACAATTGGTGGAATGACTGGCAACAATAGTTGTGGTTCTAGATCGCTTTATTACGGCAACATGGTTCATAATGTTGAAGCGATTGAAGCTATTCTTGATGATGGATCTCTTTATACATTTGAAAACATAAACAAAGATTATTTGATCACTAAAAATAATCAGAATAGACAATATAAAATTATAGAAGAGCTCATAAAAATTTATCAAAATAATAAACAAGAAATAAATGATAATTTTCCCAAAACACAAAGACGTGTGGGCGGATATAATCTAGATCTTATTAATCCAAATGGTTTTAACACTTCAAATATTTTAGTTGGTTCTGAAGGAACTTTATCTTTATTTAATAAAGTAAAATTAAAACTCTCCCCTATTCCAAAGCAGAAAATGTTAGGTCTTTGTTCATTTCAAAACTTTAGACAGGCCATGGAAATTACAAAAGAAATTGTAAAATTAAAACCAACCGCTGTTGAGTTAATGGATGATAATCTTTTAAATCTTGCAAAAATGATTCCGATATTTCAAGAATCAATAAAGAAGTACTTTCAAGGAAATCCTCAAGCGGTGTTAATGGTTGAATTTATTGATGATAATTTAAGTGAAGTAAAACATAAAATTAAAGACTTAGAATCTTTAATTCTGTCTCAAAATAAAAATAACGTATTTTCATTTTATGAAAATTTAAAAGATCAAAAAGAAATATTTGAGATGAGGAAAGCTGGTCTTAATATTTTAATGTCTTTAAAGGGAGATAGAAAACCAGTTGCTTTCATTGAAGATTGCGCTGTCTCACTTGATCATCTTGCAGATTACACAACAAGATTAAACGATGTATTTAAAAAATATAATACGAGTGGAATGTTTTATGCTCACGCTTCGGTTGGCACATTACATGTAAGACCTATTATCAATATGAAATCAGACCAAGATATTAAAAATATGCGAAGTATTACGGAAGAAGCCTTTCAAATGGTAAAGGAATATAAAGGATCACATTCTGGTGAACATGGAGATGGAATATTACGCTCTGAGTTTCATGAAATGATGTTTGGTAAAAAATTAGTAAATGCCTTTGAGGATGTGAAAGATTTATTTGATCAAAAAAGCTTATTTAATCCAAATAAAATAGTCAGATCTTATAAGCAAAACGATAGATCGCTAATGCGTTACAAAGCAGATTATAAATCTGAAAAAATAACCACACATTACGATTGGTCTAATTGGGGAGAGTTATCTGATGCTGTTGAGATGTGTAATAACAATGGTGCCTGCAGAAAATTAGATTCTGGTGTTATGTGTCCTTCTTATAGAGTCACAAAAGAAGAAAAAGATTTAGTTAGAGGTAGAGCAAATACATTGCGTTTGGCTCTTTCTAATCAATTACCAAAGAATGCTTTTGTTTCAAAAGAAATGTTTGAAACTATGGAATTATGTGTGGGCTGCAAAGCCTGTCAAAGAGAATGTCCTATGAGTGTGGATATTTCTAAAATGAAAAGTGAGTTTTTATTCCATTACTACAAAAAATTCTCAATGAAATTAAAAGATAAAATTATTTCGAATATGCCAAATAATATAGGGTTTATTAAATTAATGGCACCTATTTTTAATAAAGTTAGAAATATTCCTGTATTAAATAAAGTTCTCGAGTTGTTATTTAATTTTTCAACAAAACGAACTATGCCAGAGATTCAAAATATTATTCCGTTAAAAAATATTTACTATTCTCAAAATAATTATCAAAACAAGGTAATTTTACTTGCAGATACATTTAATATTAATTTTGAAATTCAAAACCTTATTTACGCTATAAAAGTTTTAAATAAATTCAGTTACAAAGCTATTATTCCAAATTTTGATGACGACTCTTTAGGAAGGCCACTATGTTGTGGAAGAACATATATTTCTTACGGTCAATTAGATAAAGCGAAGGCTGAAATGCAACGTTTTACCAATTATATTATTAATAACAATCATGCCTCAACACCTGTTGTTGGAATTGAACCTTCTTGTTTATTAACGTTTGATGATGAATTTAAATCTTTGAAAAATATTGAGAATAAAGAGAAGATTGAAAATAAATTCTATCTAATTGAAGAGTTTGTCCTTAAACAAATCAAAGATGGTAAAAAAATCTCAGCTAATAAATTTTCACATAACGTGTTAGTTCATGGTCATTGCCACCAAAAATCTCAAGATAGATTAAAAGGATTATTAGAATTATTAACCACTTTAAATATTAAACATAAACCAATTGAAACAAGTTGCTGCGGTATGGCAGGATCTTTTGGTTATGATATCAAAAATTACGATATTTCAAAAAAAATGGCCCACTTAACTTTAGTACCTACAATTAAAAAAGAATTAAAAGATAACGATATTATAGTTGCTAATGGTACCAGCTGCAGACAACAAATCTCTGATTTTACTGATCAAAAACCTCAGCACATATCACAATTATTATTTAATATTTTTGAAACCGTTAATTAACGGAGCTATTTAGTTATATCTTTAGCTTTTTGAATAACAGTCTCTGTTGTCTCTTTAACAGTTTTAACTCCTGAATCTATAAACTGACCAGTCTTTTCAGTTCCTGCTCCTATAACTATCCCAACAACTAATATTACTACTAAAAACATATTATTATAATAACAAAGATACTTCCTATTTACTAATTAATCTTAATTGAATTATGACTGACTAAATCAAGCATATAATTAACTTTATTTACGTCGGCATCTCTTACCAGCATATTATCGCTTAGGTATCTTTTCCAATAATTAGCGCCACTGATTCCATGAAACAATCCAACCGTATGTCTCATGACCTGATTAACTCTTGTTCCCTTTTTTACTTCAGCAAGACAATATTCGACTGTTTGTTTAACAATTTCTTCTCTAGTTGGAATATTTTCATTATTAAAAATTTCTCTTTCAATATCTGCCAAAAAATAAGGGGAGTGATAAATAGCTCTTCCTATCATTACACCATCTACATTTTTTAAATGTTCTTTAACTTGTTCAGCCGTTGTGATTCCACCATTAATAATAATTTCTAAATTAGGATTATTGTCTTTAATTTGTTTTACGATTTCATAATTTAATTTTGGAATTCTTAAATTATCTCTTGGACTTAATCCTTTAAGAATTGCTTTTCTTGCATGAAGAATGATTGTCTTAACTCCTGTGCTTGCAATCTTTTTTACAAACTTATCTAAATATTCAAAATCTTCAACATC
>JBAXVU010000012.1:0-11802 GCA_037128905.1 Pseudomonadota bacterium
TTTCTAAAGCATTTTTTAATTCTCTTTTAGGACCTATTCTTGGGTATCCGATGCAGTTTATTTTGATCATTATATGTATATCTCCTTTGGTTTAAAAAATTGATTTGTATTCTTATTGTATTCTTTTTTTTCTGCTTTTTTTTCGGCTAACAAATTTTTACAAACAGCATATGATAATTCATACTTATTAAGAGTGTAAAAATGAAATTCGCTAACACCTTCTGCTTGTAATTTACTTATAAGATTGCAAGCAACGTCTATGCCAACGAATTTTTGTTCTTCTTGGTTTTCTTTTAAATTAGAGAATTTGTCTTCAATCCATTTAGGAATAGATGTTCCGCATTTTAAACTAAAATCTTTTACTTTTTGAAAATTACTAATTGGCAGGATGCCAGGAATAATAGGTGCTTTGATGCCGTAAGCAATTGACTTGTCTCTAAATCTCAAAAATTTTTCATGATCAAAGAAGAATTGAGTTATGACTTTATCACCGCCTTGCTCTACTTTAATTTTCAAATTTTCTAGATCTTCATTTTCGTTTTTAGATTCTGGATGTTTTTCAGGATAACCTGCAACTGCAATATCAAAGTTACCTATTTTTTTTAAACCTTTAACCATATCAGCAGCGTTAATGTAGCCTTTCGGATGGGGTTGATATTTTGTATCTTTTTTTCTTACGTCGCCTCGTAAAGCGACAATTTTATTTATACCGTTATTTAACCAATCCAGAGCAATACTATTGATTTCATCTTTGCTCATATCAACGCATGTAAGGTGTCCAGCAACAGGAGTGCTTGAATTTTTCTTTATTTTTTTAACTAAGTAGTCGCTTTTATCTCTCTCACCACCGCCAGCGCCAAACGTAACGGATACAAATTTTGGATTAAATACTTCTAGTTTAGTAAAGCTTTCCCATAAGCTTTCATCGGCAGCCTTATCTTTGGCTGGAAAGAACTCAAAACTAATATTCAAATCTTTGCTCATAATTTATTCTAAACAAAGGTTTTTTTGAATTTTTGTAAAAAAACCACCAGATAAAGCGGCGGTTATTAAGTGCATCGCTTTAGCTGGATTTATAAAGCGCCCGCAATTTGAAAATAACTCAGCGCTGGAATTAAATAACTTTATTAAGATAATTAGTCAATATAGACCTAGATTTATCAATGATTCCAAACAATTTTTTACTGTTTGTTCAATTAATCACCATACTCTTTATTACACCCGGTCCGCAGAGAATTTTGATTATTACTAATTCAATGAATTATGGATTTCCTAAAAGTTTATGGACAGGACTAGGAGATGTTTCTGCAAATGCAATTCAGATGGTATGCGCAACTTTTGGAATTTATGCACTCATGAAACCACATCCACAGGTACTTGATACTTTTAAATGGATTGGCGGACTTTATTTAATTTATTTAGCAATAAAATTTTTAAGAAAAAAAACTAACGTCTCAATAGACAAAAACTTTGGTACTCGTTCATCTATTGATTTATTTAAAGATGGATTTATTTCTGCTTTTTTTAGCCCAGGCGCTATAGTTTTTTTTGTTGTTATGTTTCCTAATTTTTTAGACCCAAATAATAATTTTGTAATTCATTTTATTATTTTAATGACAACCCATGTTGTTTTAGATTTTTTCTTTTTATCAATCTATGCAGGAGTATCTAGCAAGATTGCTATTTTTTTAAAAAACTATCCAAATTTAATAAGCAGATTATCAGGATGCGCTTTGTTATTTCTGGCTTATAAAATTTTGAGTACAAAAATTAATTTATGAGCATGACTTTTAATCAACATTTTAAACAAGGTTGTATTGCTGGAGCAGGAATTCCCGGAATAAGTCTGGCAGCAAGCTTTTTTGCTTTAGGAGCCCTTTTTAAAAATGCAGGTTTGAATGCTACACAAAGTTTTCTTTCAACATTAATTAGTTTTGCTTTGCCAGGACAAGTAGTGATGGCTGAGACCGTTATCGTTCATGGAACTTTCTTAAATATTTTTCTATCGGTTTATTTAACAAACGCCAGATTGTATCCAATGACTATTAATTTAATTCCTGTCATTAGAGAGCAGGGCAGACCTAAGTGGCACTATTATTTGATATCACATTTAATAGCAGTCACTAGTTGGGTTCATATGCTTAATAATTACAAAACAATTGATAAAGGAAATCGTTTTAGTTTCTTTTTAGGGCTTAGCGCTACTCTTTGGATTTTATCGACTATTGCAACAGTCATTGGTTTTTATGCCGCTGGAGTTCTTAGTAAGAATATTTTTATTGCAGTTATTTATTTAAATCCGATTTATTTTATGTGCATGATTGTAGCCGGATTAAATAAGAGTCATATTATTTTAACAGTTATTTTATCAGTTATTTTATCTCCGCTTCTATTTTTAGTAACGCCTAGTTGGTCAGTACTAATTTCAGGATTGGTATCAGGAATAATTTCTTATTTAATTTTTATTAGGTAAAACATGTCACCAAATTACATTTACATAGCAATTTTAATAGCATCGTTTGCAACCTATGCATCAAGGCTTTTAGGAGCTATTTCTGCAAATTATGTAAATGAAGAAGGTAAATTGTTTAAGTTTATATCTTGTATTTCTTATGGAATTTTAGCTGCTCTGATAGCTAGAATTTTTATTCATCCAGTAGGAGCGCTAGAAGAAAGTTCGACCTTTGTTAGAATTTTTGTAGCAGGTCTTACTATAGTTGTACTTTTTCTTTCAAAAAAAAATGTTTTATTTTCATCTTTATTTGGGATTATCGTTTTTGGAATTGTAAATTTTTACATTCAATAGAATGAAAAAATTAATAGTTATATTTTTTATCTTATTCGTTTCATCATCGGGTCATTCACAAGAAAAAAAATATGCATATCTTGCAGGCGGTTGCTTTTGGTGTATGGAAGCTGCATTTGAAAAAATAGAAGGAGTAAGTACAGTCATCTCGGGTTATAGCGGAGGCACTAAAGTTAATCCTAGTTATGAAGAAGTTGTCAAAGGCAAAACAGGTCATATAGAAACTGTTAAAATTACTTATGATCCAAAACAAATTTCTTATTTAGAGTTACTCAAGAAATTTTGGATAAATATTGATCCATATGATGGACAAGGTCAGTTTTGCGATAAAGGAAAAAGCTATGCTTCAGTAATCTTCTATCAAAATGAAGAGGAAAAAAAATTAATAGACCAGTCTATCAATGAAATGAAATCATTAAATAGAAATAAAATTAAAACAGCCTTTGTTGAGTATAAAAATTTTTATCCTGCTGAAGACTATCATCAAGATTTTTATAAAAAGAATCCAAATCATTATTATTCTTATTTAGCAGGCTGTGGAAGAGTGGATAGATTAAAAGAGATTTGGAAATAAGATTATATAATTTTCCAAGTTCCAGATGCGGTTGCAACCAAGTTATCTTTCTCGAATAGTTCAGCCAGTACAAAAACTAATGAATTAGTTTTTCTTGATATTCTAACTTTGCCAATCAAAGTGTCGTTTTCCCTTGAGGCTGAAATAAATTTTATATCTAAAGCAATGGTTACGCATCTTTTGCCATCTATAACTTGATGAGCAGCTGATCCCATTCCATTATCTAAAATAGCTGCAATGTAACCACCATGACTTATTCCAGCTGAATTTAAATTAAAACTTTGAACTTTAGATTGAAATTCAAAAGTAGTTTCGGAAATTTTTTTAAAATCAATTCCACCAATATGTTTAACAAAACCTTTTTTACTAACTCCGTCTGCGATATTAGAATTTGTCATACTAACTAATTTTCTCGGGTACAAATTTTAATACAAGACCATTATTGCAATATCTTTTGCCTGTAGGTTTAGGACCGTCATCAAATACATGACCATGATGACCATCGCATTTTGAGCAATGATATTCAGTTCTTGGATAAATTAATTTATGGTCAGTGCTTGTTTCAAAAGCCTCAGGGTAAGTTTCAAAAAAAGAAGGCCAACCCGTTCCGCTGTCGTACTTCATTTTTGAACTAAAAAGCTTGTTATTGCATCCAGCGCAGTAATAATTTCCTTCTCTTTTTTCATCATTTAAGGCGCTTGTATAAGCTCTTTCCGTTCCTTCATTTCTTAGAACCTCATACTGCTCAACAGTTAAGATTTTTTTCCACTCTTCTTTGCTTTTAGTCACTTTTTCTTTTGCGGTTATTTTTTTTATTTTAATAAAATTACTTATTAACAGTATTGCAAATATTTTTTTGAAAAAAACTCTTTTATTCATGTCGCATTAAACTACAACACAATCTAGAGTAGAACAAAAAAAAACTATATCCAGTTTGCGTTTTTTCTAAATTTATAATTTAATGAACTATAAACAATTTAAAAAGGATTTATATGTTTAAAAAAATATTAACAACAATCGCTGCATTGTTGTTTGCTATCAATACTTCAAATTCAGCAGAATTTATAAATATTCTAACAGGCGGAACTTCAGGAGTTTATTATCCTTTAGGTGTTGGAATTTCAAAAATTTATGGTGAAAAAATTAAAGACGTAAAAGTTCAAGTACAAGCAACAAAAGCATCTGTTGAAAATTTAAATCTTCTTCAAGATGGAAAAGGAGAATTGGCATTTGTTTTAGGAGATGCTCTTAAAGATGCTTGGCAAGGGAATGAAGATGCAGGTTTTAAAGTTAAACTTGATAAATTAAGAGTGATTGGTGCAATTTATCCAAACTATATTCAAATCGTAGCTTCTAAAGATTCTAAAATTAAAACTTTAGCAGATCTTAAAGGAAAAGGTTTGTCAGTTGGAGCAGCTAAATCTGGAACTGAATTAAATACTAGAGCCTTATTTAAAGCAGCAGGTATGAGTTATAAAGATTTAGGTAAGATCGAGTATCTACCGTATGCAGAGTCTGTTGAATTAATTAAGAATAGACAATTAGATGCAACTCTTCAGTCAGCAGGTCTTGGTGTGGCATCACTTAAAGATCTTTCAACTTCATTAGATATCGTTGTGGTGTCTGTTCCTGCGGAAATAGTAAAAAAAATGGGAGCACCATTTGTTGCTGCTAAAATTCCAGCGAACACTTACAAAGGCCAAACAGAAGATGTTATCACTGCATCAGTAATTAATTATTTAGTTACTCGTAAAGATGTTTCTGAAGCAACAGCATATCAGATGACAAAATTATTTTATGAAAGCCTTCCTGAAATGATCGCGTCTCACTCTGCGGCTAAAGATATTTCGTTAGAAAATGCAGCTAAGAATTCACCAGTTCCGTTGCATCCTGGTGCTGCTAAATACTATAAAGAAAAAGGACTTATTAAATAATTTTAATTTAATAAGTTAATTCATGAAAAAATCAAAAGGATCTAAGACAGCTGACAATAGTTCAGCTGTCTTATCCGATGCTATTATTGAAGATTTCCCAAAAACCACTGAAGGAAGAATCTTATTTTATATAGCAATTCTTTTTTCTGTTTTTCAGTTATTAACTGCTGCTCATATTATTGATTTCTCAAGCCAAGTTGTTAGAGCGATTCACGTTGGATTTTTAGGCTTAATAGGTCTTCCACTCATTAGTTCTTTGAAAAAATACAGTTTGATTTCTAGAACTTTTTTTTGGATTTTGGGAATTTTAAGCTTTGGTATTGGTTTGTATCAGCTTATTGAGTACAAAGATTTAATCGTTAGAGCAGGAGATCCAAACACTGCAGATATAGTTGTAGGCGTTGTAGCTTTAGTAGTACTTTTTGTTGCCTGTTGGATTTTGATGGGATCTTCACTTCCAATCATGTCAGGTTTTTTTCTTCTTTATTGTTTGTTTGGAAATTATTTACCAGGAATTTTTCAACACCGCGGATATGATTTTAAACAAATCATAGAACAAATGTCTTACGGTACAGAAGGTATTTATGGAGTGCCTATCTATGTTTCTTCTACTTATATTTATTTATTCATTTTATTTGGTTCATTTTTAGAGCGAGCAGGAATGATCAAGTTATTCAACGATGTTTCCATGGGTTTAGTTGGACACATGACAGGAGGTCCAGCGAAGGTTGCAGTTATATCTTCAGGAATGATGGGAACAATTTCAGGATCAGGAATTGCAAACGTTGTAACAGTTGGACAGTTCACTATACCGTTGATGAAAAAATTTGGTTACAGATCTGCTTTTGCAGGTGGAGTTGAATCCACAGCTTCAATGGGCGGACAGATTATGCCACCTGTAATGGGAGCAGTTGCTTTCATCATGGCAGAAACTTTAGGAATTCAGTATTACGAAGTTTGTATTGCAGCAATACTTCCTGCTTTCTTTTATTATGCATCAGCTTTTTGGATGGTGCATTTAGAGGCGAGCAAAAACAATTTAGTTGGTTTACCAAAAAATAAATTACCCTCACCATTAAAAGCCTTAAAGCAAAAATGGTATTTAGTTTTACCATTAGCGGCTCTTGTTTATCTTTTATTCGCTGGTTATACGCCTTTGTATGCTGGAATTATTGGTTTAATTTTAACAACATTTTTAATTTTAGGAGCATCCATCACTCTTGGTTTTTCATCTAAAGTAAATAGATTTATTTTTTGGATCGCTTTAGGTTTTATTGCTTCTTCTTTCTTTAAATTAGGAACAACAATTATTATTGCAACTTTATTTATATTATTAGTTTGGAACTTTTTTGTTAAAGGCGGAAAAAAAACTTTAATAGATTGTAGAGACTCTTTAGCAGATGGAGCTAAAACAGCTTTGCCAGTTGGACTTGCCTGTGCAATTGTTGGAATAATTATTGGCGCCTTAACATTAACTGGAATTGCAAACACAATTGGTCAGTTAATTATTGAGATTGGAAAGAATAGTTTAATAGTATCTTTATTTTTAACGATGATTGTTTGCATTATTGTTGGAACTGGTATCCCAACTATTCCAACTTACATCATTACTTCTGCTATTGCAGGACCTGCTCTTTTTAAGTTAGGAGTTCCTCTTTTAGTAAGTCACATGTTTGTCTTTTATTTTGGAATTTTAGCAGATCTTACACCACCGGTTGCTCTTGCCTGTATGGCAGCAGCGCCTATTGCAAAAGAAGATGGCAATGTAATTGCAAATGAGTCTATGAAAATAGCAGCAGCAGGATTTGTAATACCATTTATGGCAGTCTACGCTCCAGAACTAATGCTGCAAAATCCAACTGGTAAAAGTTTAGATGCGTTTTCACTTTCGGTTATTTATATTTTTATAAAAGTATCTATTGCAATAATATTTTGGGGCATGGCTGTGATTGGACATTATAGAGTTACCTTAAGTTGGACTGAAAGAGCATTAGGCGTACTAGTTGCTGGATTATTTATTATTTCAGATCCGATACTTGATAAAATAGGATTAGCAATTACGGCCATCACAGTTTTTTTAATTTGGTATAGAATTAAAAAATTACCAAAATCTAATGCATGAGTTTATGCGTTCTAACCGGAACAAAAGTTACAACGTTCGCACTTTCATTTTTTACGTTGGTTTGGACTCATTCCATTGAGAAAGTGGAGTGGCAAGAAGATTGGAAGATTGTTAATTCAAAACTAAAAATTGTAGAGGCAAGAATTAAAGGTTCAGGCGCTGGAATGGAACCGCCTGCTGATGCAAAATTAGTCAAGGGTTGGTGGGTTTATAAACCTAAAGTTAGCGCTAAAGATGAATTGATCTTAGCAACCTCTGAAACGAATATTAAAAACTGGAGCATCTGTTTTGATGGAAAGTGTGAAGAACTTCCAAGAAACGAAAATAAACCGTTGAAGTTATATGCCTGCGATAGTAAATAAATCTCGAATTTCTTTATGAGCAAAATTAATTCTTTTAAATCAAAAAAAATAATCAAAGCTAACGGAAAAGACTATGTTATTTACAGCTTAACTGAAGCTGAGAAGAATGGTCTTAAAGATATAAACAAACTTCCAAAGTCTCTTAAAGTATTATTAGAAAATTTACTTCGTCACGAAGATAATAGTACAGTTGATAAGACACAAATTAATGCCATCCAAAGTTGGCTAACGACTAAAACTTCAGATACCGAAATTGCATATCGTCCAGCTAGAGTTTTAATGCAGGACTACACAGGAATTCCAGCAGTTGCAGATTTAGCTGCAATGCGTGATGCGGTAAAAGCAAAAAATAAAGATCCAAAAAAAATTAATCCACTATCACAAGTAGATTTAGTCATCGATCACTCAGTGATGGTTGATAATTATGCAAATAAAGATTCATTTGATTTAAACGTTGAAAAAGAATTCTCAAGAAACGGTGAAAGATATTCATTTTTAAAATGGGGTCAGCAAGCATTTGATAATTTTAAAGTGGTTCCTCCAGGAACAGGAATTTGTCACCAAGTTAATTTAGAATATTTATCAAAAGTAGTTTGGTCTTCAGAAATCAATGGAGAGCTAACTGCTTATCCAGATACTTTAGTAGGTACAGACAGTCACACAACAATGGTAAATGGTCTTGCGGTTCTTGGTTGGGGAGTTGGTGGAATTGAAGCTGAAGCTGTGATGCTAGGACAACCTATTTCAATGTTAATTCCAGAAGTTGTTGGCTTTGAAGTTAAAGGAAAATTACCAGAAGGTACAACTGCAACAGATTTAGTTTTGACCGTTACACAAATGTTAAGAAAAAAAGGTGTTGTTGGTAAATTTGTTGAGTTTTATGGAGAAGGTTTAAAAAATTTATCTCTTGCAGATAGAGCAACCATTGCAAACATGGCGCCAGAATATGGGGCGACATGCGGATTTTTTCCAATTGATGAAGAGACTCTTAAGTATTTAGAATTTACTGGCAGAGACAAAGACTTAATTAAACTTATAGAAGTTTATGCAAAAGAGCAGGGACTATGGACAAGTTCAGGCATGGTATTCACAGATACTTTAAGTCTAGATGTGAGCACAGTAGTTCCAACAATTGCAGGACCAAAACGTCCACAAGATAAAGTTTTATTAACTGATGCTGCAAAAGATTTTGATAAAAATTTTAAAGAAACAATCAAAAGAACAGCGTTAAAAGAATATGCTGTTGAAAATGCAAATTATAAATTAAAAGACGGCAATATAGTAATTGCCGCAATCACATCTTGCACGAATACTTCTAACCCTAGTGTTTTAATAGCCGCAGGACTTCTTGCTAAAAAAGCAATTGAAAAAGGATTATCTTCTAAGCCTTGGGTTAAAACTTCATTAGCGCCTGGTTCCAAAGTTGTAACTGATTATTTAGAAAAAGCAGGACTTGATACTTATCTTAATCAATTAGGTTTCAATTTAGTAGGTTACGGTTGCACGACTTGCATTGGAAACTCTGGGCCATTGAACGACAACATTAATAATGCAATTACAAAAGGTGAATTGTATGTAGCATCAATTCTTTCAGGAAATAGAAACTTTGAAGGACGAGTGCATCCGCAAGTTAAAGCAAATTACTTAGCATCACCTCCACTTGTTGTAGCTTACGCTATCGCAGGTTCAATGACGTTTGATCTTTATAAAGATTCACTTGGCAAAGATAAGAGTGGCAAAGACGTTTTCTTAAAAGATATTTGGCCATCTAATAAAGAGATTGCAGATACAATTTTAACTTCAATCACAGCGCAGATGTATAGATCAAGATACGATAACGTATCGGAAGGTCCTGATAGCTGGCAGAAAATTAAAACAGTTGCGAGCAGTATTTATGATTGGGATCAAAAATCAACATATGTTAAACGACCACCATTCTTTGAAAACTTACCTGATAAGCCAGAAGGATTTAAAGCAATTAAAAACGCAAGACCTCTTCTTATTTTAGCAGATTCAATAACGACTGATCACATTTCTCCAGCAGGATCTATTCAAAAGTCTGGACCTACAGGAGATTATTTTATGCAGCATCAAGTATTACAAAAAGATTTTAACTCTTATGGAGCAAGAAGAGGAAATCATGAAGTGATGATGCGTGGAACATTTGCAAATATTAGAATTAAAAATGAAATGGCACCAGGAACTGAAGGCGGAGTTACAATGCTTCATCCTGATAAAAAAGTAATGCCAGTATTTGATGCATCTATGGAATATCAAAAAAGAAAAGTAGATCTAGTTATAATTGCTGGAAAAGAATACGGTACAGGATCATCTCGTGACTGGGCTGCAAAGGGAACAAAACTTTTAGGAGTTAAAGCCGTTATCGCAGAGAGCTTCGAGAGAATTCATAGATCTAATTTAGTGGGCATGGGAATTTTACCTCTTCAATTTAAAGAAGGTTTTTCTAGAAAAACTTTAAATCTAAAAGGATCTGAGATTATAAATATTCTAAACGTTGAAAATGGTCTAAAACCTAGGGAAGAAGTAACCGTTGAATTCTTATACGAAGATGGAAGTTCTAAGAAAATCAATGTTCTTTCTAGAATCGATACTGATAACGAAACTGAGTACTACAAGCACGGCGGTATTCTTCAGTACGTTCTAAGAAACATGGCTTAATAAAAGCATGCAATCTCTTACTCGCGGACAATACAAAACTTTAGGTCTTTCTTCACTAGGTGGCGTTCTTGAGTTTTATGATTTTATTATCTTCGTTTATTTTACAAATGTTATCAGTACATTATTTTTTTCTCCAGACATGCCTGAGTGGCTAAGACAGTTACAAACTTACGGATTATTCGCAGTTGGATATTTTTGCAGACCTTTAGGTGGAATTATTATGGCTCACTTTGGGGATATTAAGGGTCGTAAAAAAGTTTTTATCTTTAGTATATTTTTAATGACCATTCCAACTTTTGCGATTGGTTTTATGCCAACCTATTCGCAAATAGGAATATGGGCTCCAATACTTTTATTAGTTTGTAGGATGATGCAAGGAGCAGCAATTGGTGGTGAAGCACCTGGTGCTTGGGTATTTGTTGCTGAACACGTTCATCCACGTCACGTTAGTTTTGCCTGTGCTTCTTTAACAGCGGGATTAACAGGTGGAATTTTTGTAGGAGCTGTAATTACAACTTTTATTAATTCAAACTACACACCAGCTGAAATATTAGGTGGAGTTTGGCGTTATCCATTTATTTTAGGTGGAGTATTTGGAGTAATTGCTTTCTTTTTAAGACAGTGGTTACAAGAAACACCAGTATTTAAATCTATTCATAAAAAATTATCTAAAAAAGAAATTCCTTTAAAACAAGTTCTGTTATTTCATAAATCATCAGTTTTTTTAAGCGCATTAATTTCATGGGTTCTTGCAGCAACAATTGTAACGATGATTTTAATGACTCCTGCGTTGTTTCAAAAATTATTTAAAGTACCAGCACAGACAGCTCTTCAGGCAAATATCTTTGCAACATTATGTTTAACATTCGGTTGTTTAGTTTTTGGAGCCCTAGCTGATTTTTTTGGTAGAGGTAAAGTGCTTGCAATTGGCTGTTTAGGTTTGATTGTAACTTCAATTTTGCTTTATCAGCAAACACAAATCTCTTATGAAAATATTTTATTCTTTTATGGATTGAATGGTTTCTTCGTTGGCGTGATTGGAATTATTCCATCCATTGCAACAATGTCATTTCCTCCTAAAGTTAGATTTTCTGGGCTTTCATTTTCTTACAATGTGACCTATGCAATTTTTGGCGGACTTACTCCAATCTTTGTGAGTCTTTTGATTCCTTATAGCCTAATAGCTCCTGCTTATTACGTTTCAGCTTTAGCTTGTCTTGGCTTTGTTGTGGGTACTTATCTCGCAGTTAAAAAGTAATCCACATACACTCTTAAAGGTAGAAAATTTGATTCAAAATGGAATCAAAAGGGAATCAAAACGAGAA
>JBAXVU010000013.1:0-10833 GCA_037128905.1 Pseudomonadota bacterium
ATTGCTATAATATCTTGTAAAGATTTATAGTTCTGTAATATCTTTTGAACTTCCCTAGCAACTCTGTAATGCTCTTCACCAACAATTCTAGGATCAAGAATTCTTGATGTTGAATCTAGAGGATCAACCGCAGGGTAAATTCCAAGTTCCGCAATCTGTCTTGATAAAACTGTTGTTGCATCTAAGTGAGCAAAAGAAGTTGCGGGCGCAGGATCTGTTAAGTCGTCCGCCGGAACGTAAATCGCTTGCACTGAAGTAATGGATCCTTTGCTAGTTGTTGTAATTCTTTCTTGTAAATTTCCCATATCCGTTGCTAAAGTTGGCTGATATCCAACAGCTGAAGGAATACGACCAAGTAACGCCGACACTTCTGATCCTGCTTGCGTAAATCTGAAAATATTATCAACGAAGAAAAGAACGTCTTGACCTTCTTTATCTCTAAAATATTCAGCAAGCGTTAGTCCTGATAAAGCAACTCGAGCTCTTGCTCCTGGTGGTTCATTCATTTGTCCGTAAACTAAGGCAGCTTTAGATCCTGGACCATCAACTTTAATAACGCCTGACTCTATCATTTCATGATACAAATCATTTCCTTCTCTTGTTCTTTCTCCAACGCCTGCAAACACTGAATATCCTCCGTGTGCTTTTGCAACGTTATTAATTAATTCCATAATTAAAACTGTTTTTCCAACTCCGGCTCCTCCGAATAATCCAATTTTTCCACCTCTAGAATATGGGGCAAGCAAATCCACAACTTTAATTCCTGTAACTAAAACTTCTGTCTCTGTTGATTGTTCAACATAAGCTGGTGCAGCTCTGTGTATTGGCCATTTTTCTTTTGTTTTTAAAGGACCTCTTTGATCAATTGGTTCACCGATAACATTTATAATTCTGCCTAATGTTTCTGGACCCACTGGAACGGTAATAGCTGTTCCTGTATTCGTTACTTTATCTCCTCTTTTTAATCCCTCAGTAGTATCCATTGCTATAGTTCTAACTGTGTTTTCTCCAAGATGTTGCGCCACTTCTAGAACTACTCTTAATCCATTATTGTCACATTCTAGAGCAGTTAAAATTTCTGGTAATTGATTGTCAAATTTTACGTCTACAACCGCTCCAATAACCTGAACTATTTTTCCAAATTTATTTTCCATAATTCTCCTATAAAGATTCTGCTCCTGATATAATTTCTATTAACTCCTTAGTAATAACTGCTTGTCTTGTTCTGTTATAATTAATTGTAAGTTTTGATATCAAATCTCCTGCATTTCTAGTTGCATTATCCATAGCTGTCATTCTTGATCCTTGTTCACTAGCCTGATTTTCTAGAAAAGCCGCATAAATTTGTGTTGTAATATTTTTTGGTAAAAGATTTTCTAGAATTTCATTTTCATCAGGCTCGTAGTCATACTGACTATTTGCTGTGTTGTGTTGATTTGGTTTTTCCTCAATTGAAACAGGTATCAACTGTTGTGATTGTGGTATTTGAGCAATAACACTCTTAAATTTATTATAAAATAAAGTACAAACATCAAATTCATTTCTAGTAAATAGATTTAAAATTTTATCAGTAATCTCTTGCGCTTTTGCAAAAGAAACTACTTTTTCATCTTTAAGAGATACTCTGTCGATAATATATTGATTATATTTTCTCTTAAGTTGATCGTTAGCTTTGCTACCAACAACTATAATTTTCAAATTCTTTCCTTCTTCTAATACTTTTTCAAAAAAAACTTTAGCTTTTCTACATATGTTAGTATTAAAACCACCACACAATCCTCTGTCAGAGCTTAAAACAACACAAAGATGTGTTTCATTTTTTTGATTTCCAACTAATAATTTTGGTGCAGAATCCATATCAGTTACTGAATTTTTTAAATTTAGTATTATAGAATTTAATTTCTCAGAATAAGGTCTTGCATTTTCTGCGTTCTGCTGTGCTTTTCTAAGTTTAGCAGCAGCAACCATCTTCATCGCTTTAGTTATTTTTTGAGTAGATTTAACGCTAACAATTCTATTTCTTAAAAACTTTAAACTGGCCATTTATTTATTAAAACCTCTCTTAAAATCAGTAATAAATTGTTTTAATTTCTCTTCGTTAGCTTCATCAATTTTTCCTGAAGATTTAATATTATTTAAAATATCAGGAGCTTCTGATTTTATTTTTGACAAAAGTTTTTTCTCAAAAGATTTTATTTGATTAAGCTCAACATCATCTAAGAATCCTCTTACTCCTGAGAAAATAACCACAACTTGTTCTTCTACTTTTAAAGGTGAATACTGGTCTTGTTTTAATAATTCAGTTAATTTTGATCCACGATTTAATAATTTTTGAGTGGCAAGATCTAAGTCTGATCCGAACTGTGCGAATGCTGCCATCTCTCGATACTGAGCAAGTTCAAGTTTGATTGAACCAGAAACTTGTTTCATTGCTTTAATCTGCGCTGCAGATCCAACCCTAGAAACTGAGATACCTACGTTAACAGCGGGCCTAACTCCTTTGTAAAAAAGTTCTGTTTCTAAGAATATTTGTCCGTCAGTAATAGAAATAACGTTTGTTGGAATATAAGCAGAGACGTCGCTGGCTTGTGTTTCAATGATTGGCAACGCTGTAAGAGATCCACCACCATGCTTATCATTCAATTTTGCAGCTCTTTCAAGCAATCTACTATGAAGATAGAACACGTCTCCTGGAAAAGCTTCTCTTCCTGGAGGTCTACGTAGAAGTAATGACATTTGTCTATAAGCAACAGCCTGTTTTGATAAATCATCATAAATAATAAGAGCGTGCATTCCATTGTCTCTGAAATATTCTCCCATTGTACATCCTGTGTAAGGAGCTAGAAATTGCAATGGAGCTGGGTCTGATGCTGTTGCAGCAACAACGATTGTATACTCTAATGCACCCGCTTCTTCTAAAGTTTTAACAATCTGTGCAACGCTCGATCTTTTTTGTCCAATTGCAACATAAATACAGTAAAGTTTTTTGCTCTCGTCATTAGACTTATTAATTTCTTTTTGATTAATAATTGTATCAATAGCAATTGCAGTTTTTCCAGTTTGTCTATCACCAATAATTAATTCCCTTTGTCCTCTTCCAACTGGGATTAAGCTATCAATAGCTTTTAATCCTGTTTGCATAGGTTCGCTTACAGATTTTCTTGGAATAATTCCTGGAGCTTTAATTTCAACTCTTTTTCTTTCAGCATTTTTATCAATTGGTCCTTTGCCATCTATTGGATTTCCCAATCCATCAACTACTCTTCCTAATAAAGATTTTCCAACAGCAACATCAACGATAGAGCCTGTTCTTTTAACTATATCACCTTCTTTAATTTTTGAGTCATCTCCAAATATAACCACCCCAACATTTTCTGTTTCAAGGTTTAACGCCATACCTTTAGTGCCTTCAGAGAATTGAACCATCTCTCCCGCTTGCACATTGTCTAATCCGTAAACTCTGGCGATTCCATCTCCTACTGTTAAAACCTGACCAACCTCTGAAACTTCAACTTCTGTTCCAAAGTTTTTTATCTGGTCTTTTAAAATATTAGTGATTTCTGAAGGGTTAATTTTCATTTTTATTTATTTAATAAATTATTTAATCTTGTCTTTGCGGAGGTGTCAATCATTGTGCTACCGATTTGTAAGATTGAACCAACCAATAAAGATTGATCCACAGAAAAAGAAATGTTGATCTTTTTCTTTAAAATATCGTCTAATTTTTTTGCAATATCAGCCTTCTCACTATCTGTGATTGCATGAGACAGCTTAAGAGTTGCAAGAACTTCTCCTCTTTCGTTTAACAATAAATCAAAAAAATTATTTACTATTTTTTCCACAAAAAAGAATCTTCTGTTTTTATTTAAAACTTTTAAAAATCTTGAAAATAAATCCGAAAATGAAAAATTTTTAGTCAAAGCGTCGATTACGTTGTTAATAACGGAATATTTATTAGTTGGATTTTTAATAAATTTTTTTAAATCATCACTTTGAGATAATATCTCTTTTAATTTTAAGAAATCTTTTTCAAGAACATCTAAACTTTTAGCCTCATGAGCTAGTCTATATACTGCTTTAGCATATCTATTGGTTTCGCTAAAAGTTTTCATAAGTTTTTTTATTATTAAATTTAATAAGAAAAAGGTCTCGTAACATGCCAAATTACACTTATCAACTGTGATATTTTGTACTTTTTAAAAAAATTATTTAAAGTTTATTGGATCAACGTCTACCGTTAATGAAATGTTTTTTTTAATTTTAATAGTTTTTAACCAATTTTTTAAAAATTTTTGAGGAAATGCTTCTTGAGGGTATTTTAGCAAAAGCCTCGAACGATATTTTCCCTTTATAAGCGAAATTGAAGCGCTAACAGGACCTAGAAGTTGGGTATCTTTCATTCTAGGAATTCTATTTTTTAAAACTCTGGCACACTCATCTACATCAAATCTATTTTTTCCAGATATAATAAAAGCGATAAGTTTTGTAAAAGGTGGCAAATTAGATCTCTCTCTAAAGCTAATTTCATTCTCATAAAAAGATAAAATATTCTTGTCACATATTGATTTTAAAGTCAGATTTTCTGGCTCAAAAGTTTGAAAATATACTGTCGAATTCTTAACTTCTCTTCCAGCCCTACCACTAAGTTGATTCATGAGCTGATATGTCTTTTCTGAACTACGAATGTCATTGCCTAAAAAATTGGTATCAGCGTTAACAACGACTATGCAATTTAATTTTGGAAAATGAAAACCTTTAGAAATTAATTGAGTACCTACAATAATATTTATTTTCCCGTCTTGTATATTTTCAAAAATCTTTTTGGCATTATCATCATTATGAATAAAATCACTTGAGAACAGTTCAATTCTTTGATCTGAAAAAATTTCTTTTACTTCTTCATATATTTTTTCTACACCCAAGCCATAAAAAGACAGTTTACAATCTTCTCCGTCTTTGCATTTTCTTTGAAGTGAAGCTTCATGATTACAATAATGACAAATTAATTTATTTGTTTCTTTATGATAAATTAATGAAACTGAACAGTGCGGGCAATTGAAACGATTTCCACATTTTGAGCAGATAACAAAAGTTGAGTATCCTCTTCGATTTAAAAAAAATAATATCTGATTTCCTTTTTCTAAAATATTTCTAAGTTCAGGAAGAATGGATGGTGAAATGAATTTAGATTTAAGAGGAGGATTAATTTTCAAATCTACAAATTTAACTTCTGGTAATTGAGCATCTTTATATCTCTTGTCTAAACTTATATAAAAAAACTTTTTATTTATTGTATTGTAATAAGTTTCAAGAGAAGGTGTCGCCGATACAAGAATAACTGATATATTTTTTATTGAAGCCATTAACACGGCCATATCCCTTGCATTATAAATAATTTGATCTTCCTGCTTGTAAGATTGGTCGTGCTCTTCATCTATAATAATCAAACCCAGCTTCTTGAAAGGAAGAAAAAGAGATGATCTTGCACCTAAAACTAGATTAATTTTATTGTCAGCAACACCCCGCCAAATTAATTTTTTGTTTTTTTCAGAAACATCGGAATGCCATAAGGAAGGATAATCACCAAAATACTCCTTAAACCTTTCTTTAATTTGATTTGTTAATGCAATCTCAGGAAGCAAAACCAGAACCTGATAACCTTTATCTAAAAAATCTTGTATTTTTTTAAAGTATATTAATGTTTTTCCTGAGCCAGTAATTCCATGTAACAAACTTGTTGAAAATTTATCAAAGCAAATTTTGTCATCTAAAACTTTAATAGCTTTTTTTTGACTGTCGTCAAAATTAATTTTCTTTTTTAATGAAGATTTAAAAAATTCTATTTTTTTATTTTTTTTTAAAGATTTGATAAATGCTTTTTTAAAAATAAATAATTTGAGAACAATTCCTAAATCAACCAAATTATATAAAGAAAATTTTTCTACAAAAGTTAAGGTGTCTTTATCTAGAGATACAAAATCAAATTTTTTCTTTATATCCTTTATTCTAATTGAGCTTTTAACAGAACTTCCTTTGCCCCAAACAACCCCTATAATTTCTTTGTTTTGGAATGGAACCAAAACAAAATCTCCAATTTTTGCATTAATATCTTTTGGAAGATTATATGTGAAGGGATGGTCAAATTTTAATGGTAATAATACGTCTAATGTCATCAAAAAATTCTATTAACTGTTTATTTCTTACTATAAATTTTATAATCTAAATCCATGGAAATTTTTCTAGACTCATCAGATATTAAAGAAATTAGAGGATTAAACAAAGCTAATTTAATAGATGGTGTCACAACAAATCCTTCTCTACTTGCAAGTGCAAATACTGATTTTAAAATTTTATTAAAAGAAATCTGCAGCGAAATAAAAGGACCGGTGAGCGCTGAAGTAACGGCTCCTGATGTTCCTTCGATGTTAAAAGAGGCCGAAGTATTAAGGAAAATTGCAAAAAATATTGTAATTAAAGTTCCTTTAACTTGGAATGGATTGCAAGCATGTGGTTTGCTTTCGGAGAGAAAAATAAAAACAAATGTTACTTTATGCTTTTCTACGTCTCAGGCTTTACTCGCAGCAAAAGCTGGTGCAACTTATGTTTCTCCATTTATTGGACGACTTGATGATATTGGCGAAGATGGAATTAAACTTATAGAAGATATAAAAAAAGTTTTTAGCAATTATAAAAATATAAAAACAAAAATCTTATCAGCATCTATAAGATCTGTTGAGCATTTCAGCGCTGTTGCTGCGATTGGATCAGATGTTGCTACTGTTCCAGTTAAAGTTTTTAAAGAACTTCATAAACACCATCTTACAGACAAAGGTGTAGATATTTTTACTGCCGACTGGAAAAAGTCTGGAATGAAAATCTAGATCTAAAAGTGAATAGCTCTCTTATCAACTGCTAGGGCTGCTTCTTTGATCGCTTCTGCTAACGTAGGGTGTGCATGACATGTTCTTGCTATATCTTCTGCGCTTGCACCAAATTCCATAGCCAAAGCCATTTCTGCTATCATATTACCAACATCTGGTCCGATCATATGAACACCCAGAACTCTGTCTGTTTTTTCATCAGATAAAATCTTAACAAAACCATCTCCTTCGTCATTAATTTTTGCTCTTGCATTGGCTGCGAAAGGAAATTTTCCAATTTTATAAGATATTTTTTGCTCTTTAAGTTGTTCTTCTGTTTTTCCAACTGAAGCAACTTCTGGTGAAGTATAAACCACACCAGGAATGACATCATAATTTACATGTCCATATTTTCCACTAAGAATTTCAGCAATAGCAATTCCTTCTTCTTCTGCCTTATGCGCTAACATCGGACCAACAATCACATCACCGATTGCATAAATATTTTCTACATTAGTTTTGTATTTATGATCTGTTTCTACTCTTCCTTTAGAGTCTAATTTTACTCCAATTTTTTCAAGATTTAATCCTGTTGTATTTGGCTTTCTTCCAACAGACATTAATACTATGTCGCAATCGATATCGCTTTTAGCTCCATTCTTCTCGACTGTAACAACGGCACCATTTTTATTTTTTTTAACACTGATTACTTTTGTTGATAAATCAAACTGCATTCCTTGTTTTTTTAATATTTTTAAAAAAGCATCTGACACTTCTCTATCCATACCTGGGGTTATGTAATCTAAATATTCTACAACCTGAACTTCAGAGCCTAACCTTAACCATACAGAGCCCATTTCAAGTCCAATATAACCAGCTCCAATAACAATAAGTTTTTTGGGAACAGCGCTTAAATTTAGCGCACCTGTTGAAGAAACGACTATTTTTTCATCAATTTCTATATTTGGAAGCGAAATAGGAACTGATCCTGTCGCTATAATTGCATTTTTAAATTTATAATCTTTCTGATTACCAGAATCATCTTTTACCGATATTGTGTTTTTGTCCTTAAACGATCCAAAGCCCTTAATATAAGTAACTTTATTTTTTTTAAATAAAAATTCTATACCCTTAGTAAGCCCTTCAACTCCTTTAGACTTGTGACTCATCATCTTAACAAGGTCTAATGATGGTTCATTAATATTAATTCCTATATTTTTAAATTCGGTCTTTGCTTTTCTATAAAGGTCAGATGAATGTAATAAGGCTTTTGAAGGTATGCAGCCAACATTAAGACATGTACCTCCTAATGTTCCTCTAGACTCTATACATGCTGTTTTTAATCCAAGCTGGGCCGCTCTAATTGCGCCAACATATCCTCCTGGACCACCACCTATAACTAAAAAATCAAATTCTTCCATGAATTATAATTTTAAAAAAAGTCTTCTTGGATCTTCTAAATATTCTTTAACTCTAACTAAGAATGAAACTGCATCCTTTCCATCAATAATTCTATGATCATAAGATAAGGCTAGGTACATTATCGGTCTAACTTCTACTTTTCCCTCAATAACAACTGCCCTCTGAACAATATTATGCATTCCTAGAACCCCAGATTGTGGTGGATTTAATATCGGAGTTGATAACATCGATCCATAAATTCCCCCGTTTGTAATTGTAAAAGTTCCGCCCTGAAGTTCATCGATAGATAATTGTCCAGTTCTTGCTTTCTCGCCAAGAGCAACGATTTGTTTTTCAATGTCAGCAAATGATAATTCATCTGCATTTCTAACTACCGGAACAACTAGTCCTTTCTCTGTTCCAACAGCAACTCCTATATTATAATAATTTTTATAAACAATTTCGTCTTGTTGAATTTCTGCATTAATTACTGGAAAAGCTTTTAAAGCTTCTACGCAAGACTTTACAAAGAAAGACATAAACCCTAGTTTCGCTCCATATCTTTTTTGGAAACCATCTTTATATTCAGATCTCATTTCAATAATTCGCGACATATCAATTTCATTGAATGTCGTAAGCATAGCCGCATTATTTTGTGCTTCTTTTAATCTTTTAGCGATAGTTGCCCTTAAACGGGTCATCTTAACGCGCTCTTCGTTTCCTTTTGTTGCTCTTGCTTGAGAAGGAGCAGAGGGAAGCCCCATGGATTCTAATAAGTCTCCAACTAAAATTCTTCCATCTCTTCCTGAGCCGCTAATTGTGCTAATATCAATTCTTTTTTCTTCGACTATTCTTTTTACTGCTGGTGATAATATTTCTTTTTTATCTTGAACCACTTCTAGCTTTGGTCTTGTTGGCTCTGGAATTTTAACTGTTGGTTCTGAAATTTTAACTGGTTCTTTTTTTACGCTAGCACTACCTGCTCCTACTGAGCCAAGAATTGCGCCAACCTTGACTGTTGTTCCTTCTTGAATTTTAATTTCTGACAAAACGCCAGATTCTGGCGATGGAACTGCAACGCTAACTTTGTCTGTTTCTAATTCAACAACGGGTTCATCTGCTTTTACCGCGTCTCCAACTTTTTTTAACCACTTAGAAACCGTAGCTTCCGTTACTGACTCACCAAGTGTGGGTACTACTAAATCTTTTGCCATTATTCTATAAAAGTACTCTTGATATTATTTCGTCCTGCTGTTGTACATGTTTTTTCAAATATCCGGTAGCCGTTGAAGCTGAAGGTTTTCTGCCAACATAATGTACTTTTTTAGACTTGGCGCCAATCAAATCTAATGTCCAATTAATATATCTTTCAACAAAACTCCAGGCACCCATATTTTCTGGCTCTTCCTGACACCAAATAAATTCGTCGGCATTTTTAAATCTTTTTAAGAAACTAGCTAATTTTTTTACTGGAAATGGATATAACTGTTCAATTCTTAATAATTGTACTTTGGGATTTCTTATAATTTCTCTTTTTTCAGAAATATCAAAATAAACTTTTCCAGAACAAAGAACTACGCGTTTAATTTCTTCATCTTTTACTAATTTAATTAAATTATATTCCGGAAAATCTGCATGATCTGGCAATATTCTATGAAAAGAATTTTCAGGTAAAAAATCTTCAATTTCAGAAACACATTTTTTGTGTCTCAATAAAGATTTTGGAGAAAATACTATAAGTGGTTTTCTAAATTTTCTATGAATTTGTCTTCTTAATAAATGAAAATAATTTGCGGGTGTAGTGCAATTAACTACTTGTAAGTTTTCTTGTGCACAAGATTGCAGATATCTTTCAATTCGCGCTGAGGAATGTTCTGGTCCTTGTCCTTCATAGCCATGGGGCAGAAGCATTACTAAACCACTTGCTCGTGTCCATTTTTTTTCTCCAGAAGTAATAAACTGATCAATTATAATTTGAGCTCCATTTGCAAAATCACCAAACTGAGCTTCCCACAAAACTAATGTCTCTGGTGAAGATATTGAGTATCCATATTCAAATCCTAAAACACCAAACTCTGAAAGAAAGCTGTCAATAATCTCAAACTGCGCTTGTTTTGAGCTAAGATTTTTTAAAGGGTAATATTTTTCTCCCGTATCCTGATCAAGCACACCGGCATGTCTTTGACTGAAAGTTCCTCTTGATGAATCTTGTCCTACAAATCTTACTGGGTAACCTTCTAATAATAAAGTTCCAAAAGCTAAACTCTCAGCTGTCGCCCAGTCAAAGCCTTTTCCGGTTTCAAACATTTTTTTCTTTGCTTCAAAAAGTCTTTTTATCGTTGAATGAAAATTTAAATTTTTAGGAAGATTACAAATTTTTTCTCCGACTTGACGGATTAAATTTAAATCAACACCTGTTACACCTCTACGATCAGATCCAATTTCAGTTGTAAATTTTGACCAGCTTCCTGTGAACCAATCTATTTGATTTGAAATGTAGCTCTTTGAGCTTTCAAATTCTTTATCTAAAAATTCTTTAAAATTATCTTTTTCTTTTTGAAATTCTTCATTT
>JBAXVU010000014.1:0-10816 GCA_037128905.1 Pseudomonadota bacterium
TCTGGTTTTCTAAATTTTTTATTAATTTTTACAACATCATTAAAATAATTAATTGCATTTAAAATAAGCCTTCCGAGAATTGGGTGTTTTTCTTTAACTAAATTAGGACTAAAGTTTTTGATAAATTTCCAAATCACTTCTTCTTTGTCAGTGTTACTAACGCTGACCAAGTTAAGCAAAATATTAAAAGATATAATGATTTCCTCTTTAGGGGGATTGCCATTATGAACATGCCAAACTGGATTACCTAGTTTTTCTTTCGGTTCTTGTTTTTCAAATTTTTCTAAGAACGACAAATACTCATCAACTGCTTTTGGAATAACCTGAAAATATAATTTTTTTGCTCGAGTAGGGTTTTGATACATATAAAGTGATAAGCTTTCTGGAGAGGCATATTTTAACCACTGCTCGATAGATATTCCGTTGCCTTTTGATTTTGATATTTTTTCTCCATGTTCATCTAAAAATAATTCATAAGCAAAACCACTCGGAGGGTTTCCGCCTAAAATCTTACAAATTTTATTTGATAATTCTGCGCTCGGAATTAAATCTTTACCGTACATTTCAAAATCAACTCCTAAAGCAAACCAACGCATTGCCCAATCTACTTTCCACTGCAGTTTACAAGCTCCACCCGTGATCTTTGTTTCAACCTTTTTATTTCCGTTTTGATAAATTATAGTTTTTGTATCTAAATTTCTTTCAACAACAGCAACTTCGAGCACCTTTCCAGTTTCGGGGCATACTGGTAAAAATGGGCTATAAGTCTTTCTTCTTTCAGGTCCAAGTGTTGGCAGAACCACTTCCATGATTTTATCATAATTTTTTAACACTTCAGTTAATGCATCATCAAACTCACCCTTAGTGTATAATTCTGTGGAGCTTTTAAATTCATATTTAAAATTAAATTCATCTAAAAATTTTTTAAGCATATTATTATTATGCTCTCCAAAGCTTTTAAATTTTTTAAATGGATCTGGAATTGCTGTTAGCGGTTTATTTAAATTTTCTTCTAAAATTGATTTATTAGGAATATTGTCTGGAACTTTTCTAAGTCCATCCATGTCATCTGAAAACGTAAACAATTTAACCGGAATATTAGATAATTTTTGAAAAGCATGCATAACCATAGTAGTTCTGCATACTTCACCAAAAGTTCCAATGTGAGGAAGTCCGCTGGGACCATAACCCGTTTGAAATAAAACGTAACCTTTTTTTTCTATTATCTTTGATCTTTTTTTTAAAATCTCCCTTGATTCTGCAAAAGGCCAGGCCTCCGAATCTTCAAAAAATTTTTTATCGATTAACATTTTTTAATCTTGGTTTAATTTCTTTATTAATAATAACTCTTACCTCATTAAACATTGGATCTTCTAACCTTTTATTAAGTATTGTCCAAGTGTAAGGGATTAATTTTAAATATCTGCTTTTCTTATCCCGCTTGAAAAGCCGTGAAAATATTCCAATGATTTTCATCGCTCTTTGCACTGATAAGATGGAGAATTCTTTTTTAAATTGATTAGTATTAAAATTTTTCTCTCTCTTTGCTAAAGATAAATAAAAATTAAATAATTTTTGTTTTAAAAGAAAATCAGTCTTAATCCTAACATCATCTATTATCGATACAACGTCATAAGCTTTTGAGCCAATCAAGGCATCTTGGCTGTCAATAACTCCAATTTTATTCTTAGATCCACTTTCATATGCCATCAAATTTGAAATATGAAAATCTCTATGAACAAAATAATTATTTTTAATAAAATTATTTCTCAAAATAGACAATAATAGTCTTCTTAATTTTAATATTTGAGAGTTACTTTTGATTTTAAGAACATGAGGCAAATACCAAATAAAAAATAAATCAATTTCTCTTTTTAAAACTTTAAAATTATATTTTTTAAATCGAAATATATTCTGCTTAAATTTAATTCTTTGTAATTTTATTAAATACTTAATTAACGATTTATAAACATTAAATTTATTTTTTGATTTACTAATTAACTGAAGATAAGTTTTATCTCCAAAATCCTCTAATAAAGCTAGACCATTTTTATAATTATAATCTATAACTGTTGGCGAATTGATACCCTTGTTTCGCAAAAATTTATTTATTAAAACGTAATTTAAAATATTAGATTCTTTTTCTTTTTCTGCTAAAGCCAAGACATATGAATTTTTTTTATAAGAAATTCTAAAATATTTTCTAAAGGAAGCGTCTCCCTTTATTTCTTTTATTTTATAATTCTCAATACGATTCTTATGAAGAAAGGTTTTTATTATTTTTAATTTATTTTTATTAATCATTAATATTAAAACCTAACCACTTCCCTTTGCCATTAAACGTTAAAGATCTTAAATCTTTTTCGATATTATAAGTAAAACTAATTTGTAAAAAATCATTTAATGATTTCACAATAAATTCTGGCCATTCAACAATATTAATAAATTCTTTTGCCGTATCTAGTAAGCCAATATTTGAAATCTCACTTTCTCTTTTTAATCTATAAAAATCATAATGAGCAATTCTTAAATCTTTACCTAAATCGTAATATTGAACTATATTAAAAGTTGGACTTAGTATTTCTTCTAAAGGACGATTATTTTTTTCTTGTAAAAAATTTATTAAAAACCTTGTAAAAGTTGTCTTTCCTGAACCCAGGTTTCCGCTGAGTAATATAAAATCATTTTTCTGTAAATTAATTGCGATAGCTTCAGCAATTTTTTTAGTGGAATCTAAAGATTTTAATTCCATTTAATTGAAATTAATAACGATAAGTGTCTGGTTTAAAAGGTCCTTTTTGTGAAACACTAATATAATCAGCCTGTTCTTTACTTAATTGAGTAAGTTTTGCTCCAACTTTTGCAAGGTGCAACATCGCAACTTTTTCATCTAAGTGTTTTGGAAGTACATAAACTTTGTTTTGATATTTTCCGTTACTATTCCATAGTTCTATTTGCGCAATAACTTGATTTGTAAATGAAGCGCTCATTACAAAGCTAGGATGTCCAGTTGCACAACCAAGATTTACTAGCCTTCCCTCTGCTAATAAAATAATTCTTTTTTTATCCGGAAATTCAATTTCATGAACCTGCGGTTTTACTTCATTCCACTTATAATTTTTTAACGCGCTTACCTGAATTTCATTATCAAAGTGTCCAATATTACAAAGAATAGATCTGTCTTTCATCTTTCTCATATGCTCGATGGTAACGATGTCTTTATTGCCTGTTGCAGTTACAACAATATCCGCAGATGAGATTGCTTCATCCATCAGTACAACTTCATAGCCTTCCATAGCTGCTTGTAATGCACAAATTGGGTCTGTTTCTGTAACTAAAACTCTTGCGCCACTTTGTCTAAGAGATGCTGCGCTACCTTTTCCAACGTCACCAAAACCTGCAACAATAGCAACTTTTCCTGACATCATGACATCCGTTGCTCTTCTTATTGAGTCCACCAAGCTTTCTCTGCACCCATACAAATTATCAAATTTAGATTTGGTTACTGAGTCGTTTACGTTAATTGCCGGGATTAATAATTTATTATCCTTCTCTAATTTTTTTAAAGCCTTAACTCCTGTGGTTGTTTCTTCTGAAACGCCCTTAATATTTTTTAATAAATCTTTGTATTTATCGTGGATCAACATTGTTAGATCTCCACCATCGTCTAATAAAAGATTTGGTTTCCAATCTTTTTTTCCATTAATTGTCTGTTCAATACACCACCAATATTCTTCTTCAGTTTCGCCTTTCCATGCAAAAACTGGAATTCCTTTTTTTGCAATTGCTGCGGCGGCATGATCTTGGGTTGAAAAAATATTGCAAGAAGACCATCTAACGTCGGCTCCTAAAGCCACTAATGTTTCTATTAAAACCGCTGTTTGAATTGTCATATGCAGACAACCAATTATTTTAGCTCCTTTTAAAGGCTGAACAGACTGATATTCTTTTCTAATTGCCATTAAACCAGGCATTTCTGTTTCAGCTAAAGATATTTCTTTGTTACCAAAGTCAGCTAACTGCAAATCTTTTACTTTAAAATCTTGAGACATTTGAAAAGTTAACTAACAATAAAATCTAGATATATCAATTTTATTTAACAAATCTTAACCAGCTATAGGTAAATCAATTTCAATAACAGCGCCTTTTTTCCCTGCTTCTTCTAAATTGTAGGCTTTAATTTCACCTTTATGAGACTCAACAATATTCTTAACAATATTCAAACCTAATCCAGAATGAAGACCAAACATTTCTTTAGGTCTGTTACTGTAAAATCTTTCAAAAACTTTTCCTATATTAGTTTCATTAAATCCAGGACCTTCATCAGTAATAAGAATCTTTGCATTGTTTTTAACTTTTTCAATACTAACTCTTACCTTGCTGTTTTCCGGACTGAAAGAAACTGCGTTCTCTAATATATTGGAAATAACCTGATCTATTCTACTTTCGAAACCCAAAATTAATATTTTTTTATCAGCTAAATTCTTTACTTCTATAGAAATATTTTTTTTATTATTATTAATTACTTGCTGATATTCCTCTGCAACATTTTTTATTAATTCAATTAAATCAAATTTTTTTAATTGCAGTTTAACTTCCAAAGCTTCTCCTTTTAACATCTTAGAGTAGTCAGTAATTAATCTTTCAATCCTAACTACATCGTCACTCAAGATATTTAATAATCTATTCTTTTTTTTTACATCTTTAGCATCGGGTAAAAGCTCTGAGGCTGCTTTTAAAGATGCTAATGGATTTCTAATTTCATGAGTAAGATCCGATGCAAATCTCTCTGCAAATTCAATTCTTTGATAAAGATTATTGGTCATACTTGAGAGTGATCTAGATAAATTGCCAATCTCATCTTCTCTTAAATTAATCCTATCTATAATTTTATTATCAGGATTATCAGAGCTTGCTTTTGAAGTGTAACGTCCTAAAATTCCTATTGGCTTAATGATATTGGCATTCAAAAATATTGAAAAAATTAATATAATTACAGCTACGCTTAATGCTGTTCTTGTAACAAAATTTTTTCTTTCACGTACTGCATTTTCAATTTCGTTAGCTTCTTCTGCAATAACAATAAATCCCTTCTGCTCATTATGAAATGATAATGGTGCAAAACTAAAAACCATAAAATTATTTTTAATTTTTCTTGTAACCGTTATTAATCTTGAGGGAGTGGCGCTGTCTAAATTTTCATTGATAAACCTATTAAATAAACGCTCTTCTCCTTTAGTGGTTAAATCTGATGTGTCCGGAATGTTATCTTTTTCTAATTTTTTTTCCTGAACATTTGGCAATTTATAAAAAGGTTTTGAATTTATATCTAACGAGTGCGTATCAACTATAATTGATTTTTTTAAATCATAAATTCTAATTTGATTAATATTAGGTAATAAAAATTTATAATTTGTTAAAAAAACTTTAAGGTTCTCTTTTTTATATGGAATATTCTGCAACTCCATATTTAAGGCTATATTGCTAATTAATTTAGAGTGCTCTCTCTTCTTATTGCTAACAAGCTCAGGTTCAATGGATTGCAGATAAGTGAATGTAACAAAGAGCAGAACTAAAAAAAAAAAAATATTTATAAATAAAAATCTTGTTAGTAAAGATTTAAAATTTACTGATGGAAGCTTCATTATATTTAACTAATATTCCAGCGGTAGCCACTGCCATATCTTGTTTCAATCGCTGAAAAATTGGGATCAATTTTTTTAAATTTCTTTCTTATTCTTTTTATGTGACTATCAATAGTTCTGTCCTCGATATCACCCTCTTCATTCTTGTAGGCAATATTCATTAAATAAGCTCTTTCCTTAAGAACGCCTGGTCGCTTTGCAAGTTCATAGATAATTTTAAATTCAGTTGTGGTAAGTTTTTCAGGCAAAGATTTACCTCCCCACTGACATTCTAATTGCTCAGAATCTAAAGTTAATTTTCCAACAGTTAATATATTTTTAGGCTGGATATTATTTTTAGGTTCTAATTTTCTAAATTGAACACGAATTCTCTCGATTAATACTTTAATTGAAAAGCCGCCAGATTTTTTTACGTAATCATCGGCTCCGAGCTTTAAGCCTAACAATTCATCTACCTCGTCATCTTTAGATGTTAATAAAATTATAGGTATCGTAGATTTTTTTCTTAATTTTTCTAAAAGTTCCTCACCATTCATTTTTGGCATTTTCAAATCTATAACTGCTAAGTCAGGTGGATTGCGTGTCATGCCTATATAAGCGCTTTCGCCGTCAAGATATGTGTGAACTTTAAATCCCTCGTTCTCAAGCGCCATTGAAACGCTTGTTAAAATATTTCTATCATCATCAACGAGTGCAATTATTTTGCTCATATGAATTATTTTATAATAATATTTATATAATCAAAAGTTTTAATGTGCCGTACTCCAATTTAAGCCTTCTTTAATATCTACGCTCAAAGGAACTGAGAATTTATAGTCAGGCTCTGATGCCTTGGACATGATTTCGACAATATCTTTTTTCAACTCCTCAAGATTTTTATTTGGAGCTTCAAGCACAAGTTCATCGTGGATTTGTAAAAGCATCTTGCAATTTAGTTCCTTATCAATAATTTTTCTATCCATTCTAATCATTGCAAGTCTCAAAAGGTCTGCCGCGCTTCCTTGAATTGGAGCATTGATAGAAGCCCTCTCTTGGAAAGTTCTTAATGTATGATTTTTGTCGTTAATATTTGGAAAATTACATTTTCTTCCAAAAACTGTTTTTACATATCCAAATTTCCTGCAATTTTTTAATGTTTCGTTCATGTAGTCTTTTATTTCTGGAAATTTTTTAAAATAAGATTTTAAAAAAGTTTCAGCCTCAGCATTTGAAACAGAAATTTGTTTGGCAAGACCGTAGGAAGAAATACCGTAAATAATTCCAAAGTTAATTGCTTTAGCTTTTCTTCTCATTTCTTCCGAAATCTCTCCTTGTTTTACGTCAAAAATTTGAGCGGCTGTAATATTATGAATGTCTTCAAAATTTAAAAAACCTTTTTTTAGCTCCTTAACATCAGCCATGTGCGCTAAAATTCTCATTTCGACTTGGCTATAATCCGCTGAAATTAAAAAATTACCTTTTTCAGCAACGAATGCAGAGCGTATTTCTTTTCCATCAGCTGACTTAATTGGAATATTCTGAATATTAGGATCGCTTGATGCCAATCTTCCAGTGTTAGTAGCCGCTAATAAGAAAGAGGTATGAATTCTTTTTGATTTAGAATCTATAAATTCTTGCAGACTATCAGTGTAAGTATTCTTTAATTTTGATTTTTGTCTCCAGTCTAAAATAAGTTTCGGTAAATCATGACCTTGAAAAGCTAAATCTTCTAAAATATTAACGTTCGTTGCATAATTGCCCTTTTTAGTCTTTTTCGTGCCTACAATCTTTAATTTTTTATAAAGAATATCACCAAGTTGTTTAGTAGATGCAATATTAAATTCTTCTCCCGCCAAATCATAAATCTTTTTTTCAAGAACTTTTAATTCTTTTTCAAATTTTAATGATAAATTTTTTAAAATTTTCTCATCAATTTTTATTCCGTTCTCTTCCATTTGTGCCAAAACTTGAATCATTGGTTTTTCAAGATTTTCGTAAACGGAAAGAACTTCTTCTTTAAAAATCCTATTACTAAAAAAATTATATAATCTTAAAGTAACATCAGCATCTTCCGCTGCGTATTCTGCAGCTTTATCTATATGAACTTTATCAAAAGTAACTTGAGACTTTCCAATTCCAGCAACATCTTTGTAAGTGATTGTTTTATGATTTAAATGAATCTCTGAAAGCAAATCCATTCCATGACGATTAACTCCGGCATCCAATACATAAGACATTAACATTGTGTCTTCCATCGGATTTAGATGAATCCCATATTTTTTTAATATTCTGAAGTCATACTTAATGTTGTGGCCAATTTTTTTTATACTTTTATCTTCAAGATAAGGTTTGATCTTTTTAATAACGGCATCTGTATTTAACTGAGATTTGATTTGTTTATCTTCCTTATTAGAGTGATTTAAAGGTATGTAATAAGCATTTCCTTCATCAACGCACAAAGAAACTCCAACCAAATCTGCCTGTCTAATATTTAAAGAATTTGTTTCAACGTCAACGACTACGAAGCCTTTTTTTTCGGCTTCTCCTAAGATTTTTTCTATTTCAGATAATTTAAATACTGTTTTATATTTGTCTCTCGAAACTACTGAACTTTCAGATTTACTGCTCTCTTCTTGCATAGGTAAATCCTGTTGATGTGGCTCTAATCCATAATCTTTCTCAATTCTTTGTAGCAATCTTGTAAATTCCATTTTTTTTAAGAATGAAATAATTTTATCGCCATCTAAATCTTTAATTTTAAAATCTTCAATTTTTTCAGCTATCGGCACGTCATCTTTTAAAGTGACTAATTTTTTACTAATAATTGCATTTTCTTTATTTTCAGAAATTGCCTGTCTTCTTTTTGGTTGTTTAATCTTATCTAAATTCTTCAATAAATTTTCTACAGAGCCAAATTCATTTATTAATTCGGCTGCAGTTTTAACTCCGATGCTTCTTACACCAGGTATATTATCTGATGTATCTCCTGCTAACGCCTGCACTTCGATAACCTTATCGGGAGTCACTCCAAATTTTTCTTTAACTTCTTCAATGCCAATGTCTTTATTCTTCATTGAATCAAACAAGGTTGTTTGCTTATCAATCAATTGCATTAAATCTTTATCTGAAGAAATAATTTTAACTCTTATATCTTTTTTTAAAGCTTCCTTTTTATAGGTCGCTATTAAATCATCCGCTTCATAATTCTCTAATTCTACGCTTGGTAAATTAAAAGCTTTGACCGCTTCTCTTATAAAACTAAATTGTGGAATTAGATCTTCTGGAGTTTCACTTCTATTTGCTTTGTATTCTGGATAAATATCATTCCTAAAATTTTTTCTAGCGCTATCAAATATTACAGCAATGTGAGTTGGTTTTTCATGACCATTTTTTGATTTCGCATCTTCCAAAAATTTATAAAGCATGTTGCAAAAACCACTAACTGCACCAACTGGCATACCATCACTTTTTCTTGTAAGGGGAGGTAGAGCATAAAAGGCTCTAAAAATATAACCAGAACCATCTATTAGATAAAGAAGGTCTGTTTTTTTTGGATTAGTCATTAAATAAATATTATCTTATAAATACAAAAATTATATTACATAATATTAATGGAAAATTTTTTAGCACTAGAAATCAATAATCTTTCAAAAGAATATAAAACAAAACAAAATACAATCCAGGCTTTAAAAAATATTAGCCTAAATGTTAATAAGGGAGAAATATTTGGACTACTGGGTCCAAATGGAGCTGGCAAATCTACGTTTATAAATATTCTCGCTGGAACAGTCATAAAAACTTCAGGAACGGTAAAAGTTTGGAATTTTGATGTAGATAAAAATCCACGAGAGGTAAGAAGCTCTATAGGAATAGTCCCTCAAGAAACAAATCTTGATCCGTTTTTTACACCAAGGAAACTACTGGAGATTCAAGCTGGCATGTACGGAGTTAAAACAAGCGAAAGAATAACTGATAAAATTTTAGAAATTACAATGTTAACAGATAAAGCAAATGCCTATGCCAGAAGTTTATCTGGTGGTATGAAAAGAAGATTGTTAGTTGCAAAAGCACTAGTTCATCGTCCTCCTATTTTAATACTTGATGAGCCTACAGCCGGAGTAGATGTGGAGCTTAGACAGCAACTTCTAGAAAATATTCAAGAACTTAACAAGCAAGGAGTTACTATTATTTTAACAACACATTACCTTCAAGAAGCTCAACAGCTTTGTGATAGAATTGCAATTATTAATCATGGGAAATTGATTGCTTTAGATAAAACGGACAATTTATTAAATAATATTTTTACAAAAAAAATTATATTTAAATTAAAAAATCCCAAGAATATTGGAGAAAAACTTAAGTCTGGACTTGCTATTAATTACCCAAAACCTGATCTTATTAGTATCACTTACAATAAAAATGAGAATAAAATCGAGGAAATTATAAGTGAGGTTAAAGAAAAAAATATTGAAATTTTAGATATTTTAACAGAAGATGCTGACTTAGAGGATGTTTTTTTAAAACTAACAAAAAAGAATGCTTAATAACAAAATTCAAAATAAAAAACTTTTTTTGTTAAAAGAAATTATGTGGTTGCTACCCATAGTTATTTTTGCAACTTTTATAATTACTTTATCTGCAAAGACTAAAGTTCCATTTTATCCTGTGCCAATGACCATGCAGACATTTATAATAATGGCGATAGGCGTTACTTTTGGAAAAAGAGTTGGGCTTTTAATATTATTAACTTATTTTTTGGAAGGTTTGTTTGGTCTTCCAGTGTTTGCTGGAACTCCTGAAAAAGGAATTGGACTAAGTTATATACTTGGACCAACTTGCGGATATCTAATAGGATATTTTATTACCGTATATCTTTCTGGAAACATCAAAAGTGAAGATAAAATTGTTACAAGAATTACAAAATTAATAATCGCAATCATCCCAACTTATGTATTGGGAGTTATGTGGCTTGGTACAATATTTGGTTGGAACGATTCTATTATAAAATTAGGAGTTGCTCCTTTTATATTTGCCGAATTATTTAAAATAACTTTGCTTGCATTGTTAATTCCACATATTTTTAAGTTTAAAAAACATTTAAAATCTTAAATTCTTAATATCTAATTATAAATGTTCAAAAACCTTTTGGGTTCTTGGTATTTAAAAAAAAAAATATCAAATGGCTTTTTAGG
>JBAXVU010000015.1:0-10775 GCA_037128905.1 Pseudomonadota bacterium
CATCTTTAGCGTCTTTAAATGGAAAGCTTGGACCTTTTGTCAAAGCAGTTCCAGTCGCAACGTTATTGATTACTGGGATTTTAGCATCTTGATAGAAACGATGAGAAGCAAGAGCAACACCTGTATTAATAAAGCCAACAGCCGCAACTATTTTTTCTTTATTAATTAATTCTTGTGCAATTTCTACACCTCTTTCGTTTTTAGCTTCATCATCACGCTCGATTAGCTCAATTTTTTTTCCAAGAAGACCGCCAGCCGCATTAATTTCTTTAGCAGCTAGTCGAACTCCGTCTCTCATACTAACACCCATTGAAGATGATCCGCCTGTGAAAGGTCCATCAACTCCAATTTTGATAGTCTGAGCAAACGACGCACTAGCTATGATGCTTGCGAATAAAACGCAAACTGCTAGTACGAATTTGTTTGTTTTTCTTATCATTTATTTTCCTTATTTTTAGTTAATTAACTGAGAAGGATTAAAACAAAAAAGTTAAAGAGAGTCTCGATAAAAAAAATTAACTACCACAATGAAAATAACAGATATTGCTACTCTAAGTTGTATAAGAAACTTAATATATTTAAGCTTTAGTTTTATGATAATTAAATTGCTGAAATGAATCTATTTTCAGAAGAAGTAATAATTTTTTTCCAGATAGTTTTAGTCAACATCATTCTTTCAGGTGACAATGCAATCATTATTGGAATGGTTGCCTCACAATTTGAAGGCTCCCTTAGAAAAAAGATATTATTGTATGGAACGTTAGTTGCCGTTCTTATGCGTTTAGTTTTTACGGGAGTTGTAACTTACTTATTTCAATTTAAAGGAGTTAAAATATTTGGAGGAATTCTACTGCTTTGGATTGTTTACAAGTTATATGAAGACGTTATTAAAGAAAAAAATAAAGAAGAAGATAATAATAAATTTACTATTAAAGAATCAGAAAAAACAAAACTAGGTAAAGCAATTCTCACTGTTGCCATAGCAGATATTACCTTAAGTTTAGATAATGTTTTAGGTGTTGCTGGCGCAGCAAAAGGTCATTACTGGGCTTTAGCTACTGGATTAATTCTCTCTATTTTTGTAATGGCTATTCTTGCAAATATAATCTCTTCTTATATTAAAAAATATAAGTGGCTTGCATGGATAGGGTTGTTTACTATTTTATGGGTCGCGATAGATTTAATATATTCTGAAGCAAAAATATTATTTTTTTAAAATTCTAATTTAACTGATCTTTAGGACGTTTGTTTTGAAAAAAATTCTCTAAATTATCAATAGATCTATTGCCCATAGCAATTCTAGTTTTTAACGTTGCGCTACCTAAATGAGGAAGTAAAAAAAGATTTTGAAGTTTTAAATACTCTGGATGAATTTTTGGCTCTCCATTATATACATCGAGCCCTAAAGCAAAAATTTTTCCATTTTTTAAAGCTTTGATCATTGCCTCATCATCAACCACATCTCCTCTTGCGGTATTAGAAATGACAGCTCCATTTGGTAAGTAACTAATAGTTTCATCATTAATTATTTTAGAAGTGTCTTTTGTTGCGGGACAATTAATTGATAAAAAATCACTATTACTAAAAAGAGATTTAATATTGTCGTGATAAATTGCTCCCTGTTCAAGATCCGCTGAAAGCTTAGTTCTGTTATGGTAATGTATTTTCATTCCAAAGCCTCTTGCCCTTTCTGCAATTGCTCTTCCAATTCTACCCATTCCAAGAATTCCTAAATTGCAACCTGACATTTGCTTTCCTAATAAAAAATCTGTTGCCCATACCCACTTCTGCTCTTCTGCAGATTTTCTTGCTTCGTACGCTCTTCTTGAAGCTCCTAATAATAATAAAATTGCAATGTCAGCAGTCGCGTCTGTTAAAACTTCTGGTGTATTAGTAACTACGATTCCTTTTTTGGTAGCTGCATCAATATCAATATTATTGTAGCCCACTGAATAACTTGCGATAATTTTGACTGTGTTTGAAATTTTACTGAAAACATCAGCATCAAATTTATTTCCACCTATGCATAAAATTCCATCACAATCTTTTGAGAGTTCTAAAATTTCTTCAGAAGTGTAGACTTTTTCTTGCTTATTTAATTTTACATCAAATAATTTTTTAATTCTTTCTTCATTTTCTGGAAGCAAATTTCTAGTAACTAAAATTTTTTTTTTCATAACGAGGAAATAGCTTTAGGTTTTTCTCCTCCTGTATACCAATCCAGAACCTCTATTGTGTGAACAATAGGTATTTTTGTTCCGGAGGATATCTGTGTAATACATCCGATATTGCCCGTTGAAATAAAATCAGGATTTACTTTATTAATATTTTCAACTTTTCTCTTTAAAAGTTCTGCGGCCATTTGGTCTTGTAATAAATTATAGGTTCCGGCTGACCCACAACACAAATGACCATCAGGAATTTCAAAAATGTCATTTCCAGTTTTTTTTAATAAATCTATCGGCTTAGAATGTAATTTTTGACCGTGCTGCATTGAACAGGCTGAATGATAAGCAATTTTAAATTTTTTATCTTGAGTTTTATAATTTAATTTAATGTTTTTTCCTAAATATTCAGTCACATCTTTTGCAAGATCTGAAACAATTTTTGCTTTATTTCTAATTTCTTTATCTTCGTGATCTCTAAAAATATAACCATAATCTTTTATAGTAGTTCCACATCCAGAAGTGGTAACTAAAATAGCATCAAGGTTTTTTTCTTCATACAATTTAAACCAAGCATTAATATTGTTTATAAAAGATTTGTGAGCCAAGTCTTCTTTTCCTAAATGATGATTTAATGAACCACAGCACTCAACTTTTTTTGGAACTAAGACCTCAACTCCGTGTCTATTTAGAACGTTAATAGTTGCATCATTAATTTGAGGAGAAATAACTCTTTGTACGCAACCTGTTAGCAGGGCAACTTTAGCATATGTTTTGCCGGTTGCCGGATAAACTTCCTGATTAGCATATGCAGATTTAGGAAAAGAATTTGGCATATACTTAAGCATATTTTTTATTTTTTTAGGAAAAATGAATCTAAATAGATAAAATAATCTTGCACTATACCCAGCCATTCTAAAAAGAGTTGGGCTAGGTAAAATTTTAGATAAAAGAGCTCTTAAAAATCTATCAAAAAAAGGTCTTACAAATGTTTTTTCTATATGATTTCGCGCATGATCTACAAGATGCATATAATTAACTCCTGATGGACAGGTCGTCATGCATGAATAACATGATAAACAACGATCAATGTGTTTTGTTATTTTTTCATTTGCTGGTTTATTATTTTCCAACATATCTTTTATCAAATATATTCTACCTCTAGGTCCATCTAGCTCATCACCTACAACTTGATAAGTTGGACAAGTTGCGTTGCAAAAGCCACAATGCACGCATTTTCTAATAATTTTTTCTGAAGAATTAACGTTGTTGTCCTGTAATTGTTTTTTAGTAAAAGTTGTTTGCATTATATTCCTGAATACATTTTTCCTGGATTTAAAATCTTTTTTGGATCAAAGCTTTCTTTGATCTTCAAAGACAAAACTCTAATATTGTCATCAACCGTTGTCAAAAAATCTTCTCTAATGCGCACATGGCTAGGCGCTTTAATAATTGTCATATGACCATTAAGAGCAACCGCTGCTTTTCTTAGTTGTCTAAGAAGAACGCTATCATTCTGCGGTATGGCAATCCAAGTAAGATTTCCTGCCCAATCTACTACATAGCGCAATTCCTCATTTTCAAACTGATTAATAAATTGATCAGTATTAACGGATGGTAAGATTATTTTTACAACGACACTCTCGGTATTATTAAAGAATTCTAAATCAGTTGTGTTCTTCCAAAAAATTCTTGATTGATAATTTTCAAGAACAGACATAGTTTTTTTATATTCTTCAAATAATTTTTTTAAAGTATTAACTCTTTCAATTACAGAAATCTTTGGTCCCTCAACTCGAAGTGCTGTGATAGAAGTGCTGACATCTAAGTCGTTTAATTTAAAAAAATTTAAACTTTTTTCAGGATAAAAACACGCTCCAGAAATCTCAACTGACGTCTGCATAGCTTTTGAAAAAATATTTAACGCTCTTTTTAAATTAATATTATTGATAAGAAGTGTCTGACTTTCTTCATTTTTAGGCTGAACTTTTAAAACAATCTCAGTCAGAGCGACTAAAGTTCCATAAGATCCTGCTATAAGTTTACTTACATCATATCCGGTCACGTTTTTAACAACTGTACCGCCTGATTTTACAATCTCACCTTTTCCATTAACGCCCTGAAAACCTAAAATATGATCTCTTAAAGCCCCAGATTTAAATCTTCGAGACCCTGACAAGTTACATGAAACTGCGCCACCAACTGAGCCTTTATTACTTTTACCATTATATAAAAATCCAAGATCAGCTGGTTCAAAAGCTAATTCTTGATCTCTTTTATCAAGCTCTGCTTCTACTAAGCCAAGTGAAGTTGCTGCTTTAACTTTTATGTAAAGCTCCTCAGGAAAGTACTCAATTATTCCATTTAAATTTTTTAACTGAAGAGTTTTTGAACATTGAATTAATCTTCCAATAGGTCTCGTATTTTGTCCTATAATTTCAATTGGAGTAGCTCGCTCATGACTCTCTCTTATAAAATTTGAGATATCAATTTCGCTGGTTGGCGAATAAATTTCTGACATTAAAATCTTGGAATATCTTTAAATTTATTATTGTCTTTATGTACGTGCATTTTTCCACCTTCTGCACAACGATGAAGGATTGGATAAACTTTGCCAGGATTTAATAATGAATTCTTATCAAAAGCTCCTTTGATATTTAGTTGTTGTTGGATGTCCTCATCATTAAACATTTCACACATTAAATCTCTCTTCTCAATTCCAACCCCATGTTCCCCTGTAAGAACTCCTCCAGATTTAACGCAATATTTTAAAATATCAGCTCCAAATTGTTCTGCTTTTTTTAATTCACTACGAATATTAGAGTCGAACATAATAAGTGGGTGCAGGTTTCCATCTCCTGCATGAAAACAATTTGCAACTCTTAAACCGTATTTATTTGAGAGTCTGGTAATCTCTTTTAAAACTTCTGGTAATTTTTTTCTTGGTATAGTTCCATCCATACACAAATAATCTGGTGAGATACTTCCAACGGCTGGGAAAGCAACTTTTCTTCCAGACCAAAATCTTAATCTTTCATCATCATTCTTGCTAATACGTAAATAAGTAGCTTTATTTTTTTTTGCTATTTCTTCAACTTTCTTAATTAAAACATTCACTTCGCTTTCTGTTCCATCTAATTCTACAATTAAAATAGCATCAACATCTCTTGGATATCCTGCCTTAGAATAATCATCAGTTGCTTTAATTAACGGCTTATCCATCACTTCCATTCCGGCAGGAATAATTCCTCCAGAAATAATATCTGAAACACACTGGCCTGACTCTTCAATTTTTTGAAATCCCAATAACAATGCTTTTATTGATTGTGGTTTTTTTAAAATTTTAACTGTTACTTCAGTAACAACTCCTAACAATCCTTCTGAACCTGTAATAAGACCTAATAAATCATAACCTTCAGACTCAATCTTTTTTCCACCAAAGCGCATAATAGTTCCATCCATTAAAACAAACTCAACGCCAAGAACATTGTTAGTTGTTGTTCCATATTTTAAAGAATGAACACCTCCAGAATTTTCAGCGATATTTCCTCCGATCGAACAAGCTATCTGACTTGAAGGATCGGGAGCATAATAAAAGCCTTTGTGTTCAACAGCTTTTGTTAAAGCTAAATTTGTAACACCTGGTTGAGTTACTACGCATCTATTTTCAAAATCGATTTCTAAAATTTTATTAAATTTTCCAAGTCCCAATAAAACACAGTCTGCTAACGGTAATGCACCTCCGGACAATCCTGTTCCTGCTCCCCTTGGAACAACTTTAATATTATTGTCATTACAATATTTTAAAATATCACTAACTTCGTTAGTATTTTCTGGCAAAACTACAGCCATTGGCTTTTGTTTATAGGCGCTCAATGCGTCTGTTTCGTAAGGAGTAATGCCTTCTAAATCTGAAATAACATTAATTGGATTAGTGAATTTTTTTAAATCTCGAACAATTTTTTCTTTATCATCAAGAATAAGCTGATCTACTTGTGGCATTGCTAGAGTCATGTAACAAACTTATATTATTTTGTTTGATAGATACAGATCTTTGAAGTTGAAAATAAAACTTTATTTAACAACAGTTTTTTTAATTTTTTCTAAAGCTTTTTCAATATTCTCGTAAGAGTTTGCAAAACTAAATCTTACAAAATCTTTAGCGGATTTACCAAAGCTAACACCTGGAATAATTGCAACCCCAGCTTCATTTAAACATTTGTCCGCAAATTCATTGCCATTCATTCCTGTACCACTAATATTAGGAAATACGTAAAAGGCTCCTCCTGGATTATTGCACTTGATACCTTTAATGCTGTTTAATCCATCAACAATTAATTTTCTTCTTCTGCTAAACTGACTCATCATTTCGTCTAAAAAATCATGCTGTCCATCTAGCGCTGCTAATCCCGCTATCTGCGTTGAAGCACAAGGACATGAATGATCGTTCACGCATAATCTTGTAATGTCTTCAACAATTTTTTCTGGCCAAACACTCCAACCTAAGCGCCAGCCTGTCATTGCATAGGTTTTACTCCAACCATCTAAAACTATTAATCGATCAAAAAGTTCTGGATAATTAAAGAAAGAAGGCATCTTTTTATTATCATAAATTTGTCTGCTATAAATTTCATCGCTTAAAATTGCGACGTCTGGGAATTTTTTTAATCCTTCAACAAGCTTATCAATCTGCTCTCTTTCAATAAGTCCACCTGTTGGATTTTGAGGATTATTAATAATAATCAAACGAGTTTTATTATTGATTAATTTTAAAACTTCTTCTGCCTTAAAAGAAAAATTATTTTCTTCTTTTAAATACATTGGAATAGCTTTTGCTCCTGAATAGTTAATCATAGACTCATAAATTGGAAATCCAGGCTCTGGATAAATAATTTCTGTTCCTGGCTGACCAAACATCAACATTGCAAAAAACATTGTAGGTTTTCCGCCGGGCATAATAACTACCCTTGATGCATCTACATTTGCGCCATACATTTTTTTAATATGTCGAGAAACACCTTGTCTTAGTTCTAAAAGCCCATTCGCTGGCGTATAGCCATGAAAACCATCATCTAAAGCTTTTTTTGCAGCATCAACAATGTGTTGTGGGGTTCTAAAATCTGGCTGCCCAATTCCTAAATTGATTATTGCTTTTCCTTGTGCCTCTAACGCTTTTGCTTTTGCAAGAACAACAAATGCGTTTTCAGTTCCAAGTTTGGAAAGGCTGTCTGCTAATTTCATCTTTTTCTAAAAATTACTTTGTCTCTTGTGATTTCTTTAACATTTCTGCAACCCATTAAAGTCATTCCTCTTTTTATTTCATCATGCATAATTCTAAGTATGGCTTCAACTCCTGCTTGGCCGCCTGCTCCCAATGCATATAAATAACCTTTTCCGAATGAACATGCTTTTGCGCCAAGGGCTAAAGCTTTTAGAACATGAGTTCCTCTTCTAACTCCACCATCTAAAATAACATCCACTTTATCTCCAACTGCATCAACAATATCTGCAAGCACATCAAATGGTGACATTGAAGCATCCAATTGTCTGCCGCCATGATTTGAAATCATAATTGCGGTTGCTCCTATATCAACTGCTTTTTTTGCATCCTCTACAGATACAATCCCTTTAATTGCAAAAGCACCTTTCCATTTTTTAGCAACGTACTCAGCATCTTTCCAATTCATGGTGTGATCGAACTGACTGTTAATATAATTAATTACCGAGGTCTCTATAGATTGTCCGTCTTTTTCAGTATGAGGAAGATTAGGTAATTTAAATCTCTCATGAAATAAATAATTCATAGTCCACTCTGGATGTAATGCAAAACTTATTAAGCTTGCTAAAGTTAATTTAGGTGGTGTTGTAAAACCTGTTCTATGATCTCGTTCTCTGTTTCCTGCAACAATAGTATCAACTGTTAAACACAAAGCTTTAAAATTAGCTTTTTGACATCGTTCAATTAAATTATCAGTCAAACCTCTATCTTTGTGAATATAAAGTTGAAATAATTTTGGACCATTTGTTAAATTTCCAATCTCTTCAATTCCTGTTGTTGCAATCGTAGACATGCCAAAAAAAGTGCCAAATTTTTCTGCAGCTCTTGAAGTCGCTTTCTCGCCTTGATGATGATACAATCTATGCATTGCCGTTGGCGCAAGAAACAATGGCATATCAATCTTCTGTCCAAAAACAGTTGTCGACATGTCAATTGAACTCACATCTCTCAAAACACTTGGAACTAAATTACAATCGTTAAATGCTGTTGTGTTTCTTTTTAAGGTAACTTCGTCATCCGCTCCACCATCAATGTAGTGAAATATTGGGGAAGGTAATTTTTTTTTTGCTAACTTTCTAAAATCATCAACATTAAGACACTTTGCTAATGACATTATTTAAAGTCCTAGAAATTTTTCTGTAAACCTATGCTGTAGTTATTTGCGCCTGGATTTTTATCTCCAAGACTAGCGTTTGAAATATGACTGTATGCAACACCAACATTAAATGTCGGAGTTACATTTAAAGCAACTCTAACTTGCGATTTAAATTCAACACTGTTACCTAAATCTTTTCCATCACCTTTTCCATAAATACCAGGAGTGAAACTTGGTGAAATTGTAATTAAATTATTTAAAACTTTATAATCTAATCTAACTCCGGCATATCCATATTTAGCGTCACCAGCTGTTCTTAAAAATCCAATCACTGGTTTAAAATCGCCTATTGGAGAACCAAAAAGAGTTTTGTCGAAATCGTAATCTAATTGAACCATATCTTTTTTATGGCTATCATTATGATCAAATCGTCCACCTGAAACTGTTATTCCATCTGCTCTTGCAGTCGAATATAAGCTGATGAACAGTAGAGAAATAACTCCGAAAAACTTAGAAAAATTTGTATTCATAATTTAAGTCTTTATTTAATAAAACCTATCCAAAAGCAATCAAAGATTTGTTATTTTTTGCCCCTATTTAGGCGAAATATTAAAAAACCCCCCACAACAAACACTAATAAAGGTAATAGCCAAAGAATTAAGCTATTAAAATTGAGCCTTGGCGAAAATACAATCCACTCCCCATAACGACTAATTAAAAAATCATATATTTGTTTTTCGCTCTCACCAGAATCAATTTTTTTAGAAATTAATTTTTTTAAATCTAATGCAAAGTCAGAGTTCGACTCATAAATTGATTGCCCCTGACATACAATGCAACGAACATTTTTGTAAATTTTATTTTTTAATTCTTCGTTTGCCAAACTAGAATGTGTGGTGAATAAAAAAAATACTATTATTAAAAAATATTTCTTAAACAACATAATTTATTTTTTTAATTGTAAAATTTTTGTAACAACATCTTCATTTATTGGACCTATATTTTTAAAGATAATTTTTCCCTTATTAAGAACATATGTCTCTGGCACTCCATAAGCGCCAAGTTTAATTGATACTTCTCCATCACTATCCACTCCAACTAATTGATAAGGATTTCCATAAGTTTTTAAAAAATTTTTAGCATTCATTCTTTCGTCTTTATAATTAATACCAATAATATTTATTTGATTATTTTTTTTTAAATTCATTAATAAAGGATGTTCAACACGACAAGGGACACACCAAGAAGCCCAAATATTTATAACAACAAAATCTTTATCTAGTAATTCCTTGCTATTAATCTTTATTTTTTTATCAAAAAGATCTTCCAAGACAAATTCTGAAATCTTTTTTCCAATCATCTGATTGGGTTGATAAACTTTATTAGAGTTTAAAACTTTTAGAAAAAGAGCAAAAATTATAAGAAGCGTAATAGTTAAAATTATAATTCTATATTTAATATTCATTTCTTGCTCTAAAAGTTTGATAAATCCCGCCAAAGGCAATCAGCAATACTGAGAACCATATCCAAAACATAAATGGCTTGTAATAAAATCTTACCATTATTTTATTCTTTTCAAATTCAGATAAATTAATTGCAAAATAATAATCAGTAATAAAATTTGTTTTAATACTTGTCTCAGAGGTGAATTGGACTGGCTGATCATATTTCCGAATAGATGGTGTTAATTGAACTTTTTCATTACCTTTTAATACTAAAAAATTACCAAAAATTTCCTCATAATTATCTTTCTTAATTTTATTAATACCCTGAAATTTTATTACAAAACCCTGAGTTTTAATCTCATCTCCTACCTTCATGGCTGAGTTAATTTCTTTTGATGAATAGGCATTAATAAATATAGAAAAAATTAATAAACCAAAACCTAGATGAGAAAATAACCTACCAAGATTTAAGCTAAGTTTTTTTTGAAAAATCCAATCTAAAACCACTGAAGCAATTAAGTAGATGGAAAATAATAAAGCCAAAAATAAAATAATATTTTTATAATCTAAAAAAACAAAAATAATTATTGAGCTTAACATGAGTGAAATAGGGAAAAAAATTTTTATATTCTTTAATTTTATGCCTTTCTCTTTATTCCAATTCAGGAGAGGACCGTGTGCCATAAAAAATAAAAATACAAATAAAAACGGGGTTAAAATTGTATTATAGTAAACGGGTCCTACAGAAATACTTTGTCCAAGTACCGCTTCAAGAATAATAGGATAAATTG
>JBAXVU010000016.1:0-10693 GCA_037128905.1 Pseudomonadota bacterium
CAAATAATTAAATTTTAATGCAAATTTCTACAATGAGAATAGACGAATTAGATAAGCTTCATATAAAAAAAATTAGTGAGAAGAAAAAGATTCCAGAATTTTCTCCTGGAGACACTTTGAAAGTGAACGTAAGAATTATTGAAGGAAAAAGACAAAGGATACAAGCTTACGAAGGAGTTTGTATTGCCAAAAAAAATAGAGGAATTAACTCCACTTTTACAGTTAGAAAAATTTCTTTCGGAGAAGGTGTAGAAAGATTATTTCCAGTTCATAGTCCGAACGTAGAATCGGTTGAGGTTATTAGAAGTGGAAAAGTAAGAAGAGCAAAACTTTATTATCTAAGAGAGAGAACTGGTAAATCAGCTAGAATTACTGAAAAAATTAGAAAAAAAATTGGCGTTGATATTATTCAACCTTTACCTAAAAAAGAGGTAATCCAAGATCTTGAAGCACAAGCCGGTGTAGCTGTTGAACAGACGGCAAAAAAGACGGAAAAAGCTTCGACACCAAAAGTAGAAGCTGAAAATAAAAAAAAGTAACACTAGTTTTTATTTAATGGCAAAGACAATTTACGACAAAATATGGGAAAGTCATTTAGTTGAAGAACAAAATGACGGAACTTCACTTTTATATATTGATAGACATTTAGTTCATGAGGTAACTAGTCCGCAGGCATTCGAAGGACTACGTTTATCTAATAGAAAAGTAAAATTACCTAGCTCAACGTTAGCAGTTGTCGATCATAACGTTCCAACAACAGACAGATCTAAAGGAATAGCTGATAAAGAATCTGCTATTCAAGTTGAGGCACTTTCTAAAAATTGCAAAGATTTTGGCATAGAATTTTTTGGCTTAACAGACAAAAGGCAAGGTATCGTCCATGTCATTGGTCCCGAACAAGGGTTTACACAACCTGGCATGACAATTGTTTGTGGAGATAGTCATACGTCAACACATGGTGCTTTTGGCGCATTAGCTTTTGGAATTGGCACTTCAGAAGTAGAACACGTGCTTGCAACACAAACTTTAATTCAAAGTAGGGCAAAAAATTTTAAGATTACTGTTGATGGAAAATTGCCATTAGGAGTTACTGCTAAAGACGTAATCTTATCTATTATTGGAAAGATTGGTACAGCAGGCGGAACTGGCTATGTCATCGAATATTGCGGTGAAGTTTTTAGAAATTTTTCGATGGAAGAAAGAATGACAGTTTGCAATATGAGCATAGAAGCCGGTGCTAGAGCAGGACTAGTTGCTCCTGATCAAAAAACTTTCGATTATATTAAAGGAAGACCTTTAGCTCCTAAGGGAGAAAATTGGGATAAGGCGCTTAAATATTGGAGCACTTTATATACTGATAAAGATGCTAAGTTTGATAGAGAACTTAATTTACAAGGAAAAGATATTGAACCAACAGTTACCTGGGGAACAAGCCCTCAAGATACGTCTTCAATTAATGGAAAAGTTCCTGATCCAAGTTTAGAGAAAAATGAAGATAGAAAAAAATCTATTATAAGATCTTTAGATTATATGGGTTTAGAGCCCAATACTCCGATTCAGGACATTAAAATTGATAAGGTTTTCATAGGTTCATGCACTAATGGAAGAATTGAAGATTTAAGAGAAGTTGCAAAAATTGTTAAAGGAAAAAAAGTAAATAAAAGCGTTGATGCTATTGTTGTTCCAGGTTCTGGACTTGTAAAATTACAAGCTGAGAAAGAAGGTTTAGATAAAATATTTAAAGAATCAGGATTTGATTGGAGAGAGCCAGGTTGTTCAATGTGTCTTGGAATGAATCCCGACCAATTGAAACCAAAAGAAAGATGCGCGTCTACCTCAAATAGAAACTTTGAAGGCAGACAAGGTAGAGGCGGAAGAACACATTTAGTTAGCCCAGTAATGGCTGCTGCTGCAGCAATAGAGGGTAGATTTGTAGACATCAGAAAGATTATTTAATGGAAAAATTTACAAAAATTAAAAGCATAGCCGCAGATCTTCCAATCACGAATGTTGATACGGATATGATCATTCCAAAACAATTTTTAAAAACAATTAAAAGAACAGGTCTTGGCTCGGCTTTATTTTATGAAATGCGTTATGATGAAAAAGGTGCTCCAATAAAGAACTTTGTTTTGAATAATGCACCTTACAACAAAGCAAAGATTTTAATTTCAGGAAAAAACTTTGGTTGCGGTTCATCAAGAGAGCATGCTCCTTGGGCGTTATTAGACTTTGGAATTCGATGTGTAATTGCAGAAAGCTTTGCAGATATTTTTTATAACAATTGTTTTAAAAATGGAATCCTACCAATTGTCCTTCCAGAAAATCAGGTAAAAGAATTATCTGAAGCTGCAAAACAAAATAAAGAAATTGAAATAGATTTAGTAGATCAAAAAATACATAAGGGCGATAATAGACCTTTTGACTTTGACATTGAACCTTTTAGAAAAGAATGTTTATTAAATGGGTATGACGATATTGCGCTTACTTTAAAAAAGGATGCAAAAATTAATAGCTTTGAACAAAAGAAAAAAAGCTTAACTCCTTGGTTATACTAGTGAAAAAAAAGCTTCTCATTCTTGCTGGGGACGGAATTGGACCAGAGGTAATGAATGAGGTTAAAAAAATTATTCTTTGGTTTAATAAAAATAAATCTACTGAATTTGATATTACCGAAGAATTAGCTGGTGGAATTTCTTTTGATAAACATGGAACTCCAATTACTGACAAAGTAATGGAAATTGCATTAGCAAGTGACGCTGTATTGTTAGGAGCGGTAGGTGGACCCAAATGGGATAAATTAGATTTTTCTAAAAGGCCAGAAAGAGCGCTATTAAGACTTAGAAAAGATCTAGAGTTATTTGCAAATTTAAGACCTGCAATTTGTTTTAAAGAACTTGCTAACGCTTCTACATTAAAACCAGAAATTGTTTCTGATTTAGACATCATGATTGTTCGCGAGCTTACAGGGGGGATTTATTTTGGAACTCCAAGAGGAGTTGAAAAATTATCTAATGGCGAGAAAAAAGGGACCAATACTCACACATATACATCAAGCGAAATACAAAGAGTTGCTAGAGTTGCCTTTGAATTAGCTAGAAAGAGAAATAATAAAGTTACTTCATGCGAAAAATCAAATGTTATGGAGGCAGGTTTATTATGGAGAGAAGAAGTAGAGGAGCTTCATAAGAAAGAATTTAAGGATGTAGAACTTAGTCATATGCTAGCAGATAATTGTGCTATGCAATTAGTTAGAAATCCTAAGCAATTCGATGTGATTGTAACTGATAATTTGTTTGGTGATATGCTTTCAGATGAAGCTGGAATGTTAACAGGCTCTCTTGGAATGTTGCCATCAGCATCTTTAAGTGGAAAAAATAAAGAAGGAAAATTTAAATCAATGTATGAGCCTTGTCATGGTTCAGCACCTGATATAGCAGGGAAAAATATTGCAAATCCACTTGCATCAATATTAAGTTTTTCTATGGCGTTACGCTATTCTTTTGACATGGATAAAGATGCGGATATGCTTGATCAGGCAGTTAAGAACGTTCTTAAAGATGGTTATAGAACTCAAGATATAATGGAAAAAGGTCAGAAAAAAGTTTCAACATCAGAAATGGGAGATTTGGTTATATCCAAATTAAAATAAAAAATGAGAACAAATATAGCAATTGTCGGTAGCACAGGAAACGCAGGAAGAAAAACAATTGAAGTTTTAGAAAGAAGAAAGTTTCCAGTAAATACACTTTATTTGTTGGCCTCAAAAAAAAGTGTTGGAAAATTTATAAAATTTAAAAATAAAAATATTGAAGTTAGAAGTTTAGAAGATTTTGATTTTAGAAAAGCAGATATTACATTCTTTTGCGCAGGATCTAAACTTGCCAAAACTTGGGCACCTAAAATTGCAAAAGATTCAATTGTTATTGAATATTCAAGTTATTTTAGAACATTTAAAAATATTCCACTTATTGTCCCAGAGGTTAATGAGAACGCCATTAAAGATTATAAAAAGACAAATATTATTGCCAATCCAAATTGCTCAACAGCTCAGTTGGTTGTTGCGTTAAAACCGTTGCATGACAAATTTAAAATAAAAAGAATTGTTACATCGACATATCAATCAGTATCTGGAGCAGGAAAGGCTGCAATGGATGAATTAGTTGCTCAAACTAAAGATTATCTTAATAAGAAAAAAATTAGACCAAAAAAATTTACTAAACAAATAGCTTTTAATGTTATTCCGCATATCGATGTTTTTATGAAAGATGGATCTACAAAAGAAGAGTGGAAAATGGAGAATGAGACAAAAAAAATTTTAGGTAAGAATATTAAACTTACTGCAACATGTGTGCGTGTACCCGTGCTTATTTCTCATTCAGAGACAGCAAATGTAGAGTTTCAAAAGAAATTTAATATACAACAGGTGCGATCAATTTTAGCTAAGACACCAAGTTGCAAAGTAATTGATGAACAAAAGAATGGTGGCTATGCAACTCCTGCTGAGTCTGCCGGAAGTTTTTTAACTTATATTTCTAGAATTAGAAAAGATCCTACAAAAAACGCCGTAAATTTGTGGATTGTTTCTGACAATTTATTAAAAGGGGCGGCTTTAAATGCAGTGCAAATAGCGGAGGTTTTAGTTAAAAAGCATATAAAAAATAATTAATATTTTTTATGGAAAAAAACTCAGGTCCACTATCTCCCCACATTCAAATTTATAAATGGCAGTTTTCTTCTTTATTATCAATCACACATAGACTAACAGGCGTAATTAATACTGCAGGCTTTTTTTTAATTGTTTTGTGGGTTTTATTCTTAGCTTTAGGACCTGAATATTATAATTTTTATCAAAAATTTTTAAGAAGTTTTGCTGGTAAATTTATTCTTGTAGGTTTTACCTGGTCATTTATTTATCATATGCTGAATGGAGTAAGACATCTTGCTTGGGATTTTGGTTATGGTTATGAAATAAAAACTGCTAATCTTTCTGGAATAATTGTTCTATTGCTTTCTCTTATAACAACATTTTTTATTTGGATTATCTAATGAAGAATCACGCTTTAAATAAATGGATGATACAAAGAATAACTGCGGTTATTCTGTTGCCGTTATTATTATTTTTTTTATATTCTCTAATTAATTTAGTTAACCAAGACTATACTGGGGCGTTAGATTTTTTTGATAACTATTTACCAATAATTATTTTTACTTTGTTTTTAATATTTGCAGGATTGCATTTCAAATTAGGCTTAAATGAAATTATAGAGGATTACGTTCAGGATGAGCGTTTAAAAAGTATTTTAAATAGGGTTATAACTTTATATTCAGCTATACTGCCAGTCATTGGCGTTATATCATTAATAAAAATTATTTTATGAGCACTTATCCAATTATTGATCACGAATATGATGTTATCGTTGTAGGGGCTGGCGGATCAGGATTAAGAGCTGCTGTAGGATTAGCGGAAGCTGGGCTTAAAACAGCTTGTATTTCAAAAGTTTTCCCAACCAGAAGTCATACAGCTGCTGCACAAGGTGGAATTTCAGCGGCTTTAGGAAATATGTCAGAAGATGATTGGCGTTGGCACATGTATGACACAGTTAAAGGTGCTGACTGGTTAGGAGATCAAGATGCAATTGAATATTTATGTAAAGAAGCTCCTAGAGCAGTAATCGAACTTGAGAAATATGGAGTTCCATTTAGCAGAACTGAAGAAGGAAAAATTTATCAAAGACCGTTTGGTGGAATGACCGCTAATTATGGAAATGGTATTGCGCAAAGAACGTGTGCTGCTGCAGACAGAACAGGACATGCAATTCTTCATACTCTTTATGGGCAAGCTCTTAAAAAAAATACTGAATTTTTTATTGAATATTTTGCGCTAGATTTATTAATGCATAACGGAAAATGTCACGGAATTACTGCTTGGAATTTACAAGATGGAACCATTCATCGCTTTAGAGCTAACATGACTATTCTTGCAACGGGTGGCTATGGACGCGCTTATTTTTCAGCAACTTCAGCACATACATGCACAGGAGATGGCAACGCAATGGTTTTAAGAGCGGGTTTGCCATTACAAGATATGGAGTTTGTTCAATTTCATCCAACAGGTATTTACGGAGCGGGATGTTTAATTACCGAAGGATCAAGAGGCGAAGGAGGTTTTTTAGTTAATTCCGAAGGAGAAAGATTTATGGAAAGATACGCTCCTCATGCAAAAGATCTTGCGTCTCGAGATGTAGTTTCAAGATCTATGACAATTGAAATTAATGAAGGCAGAGGTGTTGGTAAAAATAAAGATCATATTTATTTACACTTAAATCATTTAGATCCAAAAGTTCTACATGAAAGACTTCCTGGAATTTCAGAATCAGCAAAAATTTTTGCAGGGGTGGACGTTACAAAAGAACCTATCCCTGTTGTTCCAACCGTTCATTATAACATGGGAGGAATTCCAACTAATTATTATGGAGAGGTTATTTCAAAAACTGAAAATAACAAAGATGTCATTGTTCCAGGATTGATGGCAGTTGGAGAAGCAGCATGCGTTTCAGTGCATGGTGCAAATCGACTAGGATCTAATTCATTAATAGACTTAGTTGTTTTTGGAAGAGCTGCGGCAATGAGAGCTGCAAAAATTGTGAAACCAAACTCTAAACACGAAGCTATTCCCGAGAGTGAAACTCAAAAATCAATTGATAGATTTGATAAGTTAAGAAATGCAAATGGCAAAACTCCTACGTCAGTTTTAAGAGATAAAATGCAAAGAACAATGCAAAAACATTGTGCCGTATTTAGAGATGCCAAAATTTTAAAAGAAGGCATGAATGAAATTAAAAAACCATTACAAGGAATGGAAGATATTTCAGTTTCGGACAGATCTTTAATTTTTAATACGGATCTAATCGAAACTTTAGAGTTTGATAATCTTATTAGACAATCATTAGTTACCATGGCTTCTGCTGAAAACAGAAAAGAAAGTCGAGGAGCTCATTCTCGAGAAGATTTTAAAGAAAGAGACGATGAGAATTGGATGAAACATACATTAGCATGGCAAGATGGTGAAAAAGTTAAAATAGATTATCGAAACGTGCATAATTTTACATTGAGTAATGAGGTGCAGTATTTTCCTCCGAAAGCGAGAGTTTATTAATGGTTCAGTTTTCGTTACCCAAAGATTCAAAAGTTGTTGAGGGGAAATATTTTAAGGACAAAACAAACGGAAAAAATATAAAAAAAATAAAAGTTTACCGCTGGAATCCGGATACTAAAGAAAATCCAAGACTTGATACTTATGAAGTTAATATGGATGAGTGCGGACCTATGGTTCTAGATGTTCTTATTAAAATAAAAAACGAAATTGACACAACATTAACCTTTAGAAGATCATGTAGAGAAGGAGTTTGTGGATCTTGTGCGATGAATATTGATGGTGTTAACGGTCTTGCTTGCACAAAATCAGCAGTAGATATTAAGGACGAAATAAAAGTTTATCCCCTACCTCATATGCCGGTAGTCAAAGATCTAGTACCAAATTTAAATCAACTTTATAAACAATATCAATCTATTGAGCCTTGGTTGCAGGTTGAGAAACAAAGTGAAGTAGGCGACAAAGAAATATATCAATCAAAGCAAGACAGAGAAAAGTTGGATGGTTTATATGAATGCATCATGTGTGCGTGCTGCTCAACCTCATGCCCAAGCTATTGGTGGAATGGTGAAAAATATTTAGGACCGGCAGTTTTGCTACAGGCCTACAGATGGATAATTGATAGTAGAGATGAGGAGAGAGTAAAAAGATTAAAAAAAGTGGCAGATGAACTTAAACTTTTTAGATGTCATACAATCATGAACTGTACCAACTCTTGTCCAAAGGGATTAAATCCAGCAAAAGCAATTGGATCGATAAAAAAAATGTTAGTTCAGCACGGTAAAGATTTATAATCTTTTTACTTCATTATTTGACAGCTTAATTTTATCCCTATATTTTCACTTTAATTAAAATGAAAACTATAGAGCATTTTGTTAACGGTAATTCTTTTTCGGGATCTTCAAAGAGAACTTCTGATGTTTTTAACCCAGCAACTGGGGAAGTTTCTGCAAAAGTAACTTTAGCTTCTAAAAAAGATGTTGATGATGTTGTTGCTGTTGCAAAAAATGCTTTTATAAAATGGTCACAAGTTTCTCCATTACAAAGATCTAGAATTTTATTTAAGTTTAAACATTTAATAGAACAAAACACTGACGAGCTTACAAAATCAATCGTTTCAGAACATGGTAAAGTTTATGATGATGCCAAAGGATCTCTAACAAGAGGATTGGAAGTAGTTGAGTTTGCTTGCGGAATTCCTCATTTGCTAAAAGGAGAGTTTACAGAAAACGTTGGTGGCGGAGTTGATAGTTGGTCGATTAGACAGCCGCTAGGAGTTTGCGCTGGAATTACACCTTTTAACTTTCCAGCAATGGTTCCAATGTGGATGTTCCCGTTAGCAATCGCTTGCGGAAATACTTTTATTTTAAAACCTTCAGAAAAAGATCCGAGCTGTTCATTAATGCTTGGTAAATTATTAAAAGAAGCAGGACTACCAGACGGCGTATTTAATGTTGTGAATGGAGATAAAGAGTCTGTAGATAGTTTGTTGTCCAATCCGGACGTTAGCGCAATTAGCTTTGTTGGATCAACACCCATTGCAAAATATATTTATGAAAACGCAGCAAAATTTGAAAAAAGAGTTCAGGCATTAGGAGGCGCTAAAAATCATTGCGTTGTGATGCCAGACGCTGATCTTGATCAAACAGTAGCTGGTTTAATGGGCGCTGCTTATGGTTCAGCAGGAGAGAGGTGTATGGCTCAATCCGTTGCAGTTGCTATTGGAGATATAGGAGATGAGTTAGTTAGTAGACTGACTAAAGAAGTTCAAAAATTAAAAGTAGGACCTGGAATGGATAAATCTTCAGAAATGGGTCCTTTAGTTACAGGTCAACATTTAGAAAAAGTTGCAGGCTATATAGACATTGGTGTTAAAGAAGGCGCAAAGTTAGTTGTTGATGGAAGAAAATTCCAAAAACTACAAGGTTACGAAAAAGGTTTTTATATAGGGGGATCTTTATTTGATCATGTAACTCCAAACATGCGAATTTATAAAGAAGAAATTTTTGGACCAGTATTATCAGTAGTTAGAGCTAAAGATTTTAATGAAGCTATAAATTTAATTAACAATCACGAATTTGGAAATGGAGTTAGTATTTTTACAAGAGATGGAAATAGCGCAAGAACATTTACGAGTCATATAAAAGTTGGAATGGTTGGGATTAATATTCCAATACCAGTTCCTATGGCATTTCATAGTTTTGGAGGCTGGAAAAGATCTTTATTTGGTGACCATCACGTTCACGGAATGGAAGGCGTTAGATTTTACACTAAATTAAAAACAGTTACTTCAAGATGGCCTACAGGCAAAGCAAGCGCAAGCTTCACAATGCCTACAATGAGTTAATAATTATGAGAAAAAAAATATCACTTATAGGATCCGGACAAATTGGTGGAACTTTAGCGCATTTAGTTTCATTAAAAGAATTAGGAGACGTGGTTATTTTTGATATTGCCGCAGGATTACCAGAGGGAAAATCTTTAGACATAGCTCAATCAGGAGCAGTTGAACGCTTTAATGCAAATCTTAAAGGAACAACAAGTTATGCTGATATTGCAAATTCAGATGTTATTATTGTAACTGCCGGTGTTCCAAGAAAAGAAGGAATGAGCAGAGATGATCTTTTAGGAATTAATTCAAAAGTTATGAAACAAGTTGGCGAGGGAATTAAAAAATATTCTCCAAATGCTTTTGTAATTTGTATCACAAATCCTTTAGACGTTATGGTTTTAGCTCTACAAAAATATTCAGGTCTTCCAGCTGAAAAAGTAGTTGGTATGGCTGGAGTGTTGGATTCTTCTCGTTTTAGATTGTTTTTAGCTGAAGAATTCAAAGTATCTATTGAAGACGTAACAGCTTTTGTTTTAGGAGGCCACGGAGATACAATGGTTCCACTTGTAAGATACTCAACAGTTGCAGGAATACCAATCCCAGATTTGATCGAAATGAAATGGTCTACTAAAGAAAGAATGGATAAAATTATACAAAGAACTCGTGATGGAGGGGCTGAGATAGTCAAATTATTAAAAACTGGCTCTGCTTATTATGCACCGGCAAGTTCAGCCATTGAAATGGCAGAAGCTTTTTTAAAAGATAAAAAGAAGATTTTACCGTGCGCAGTATATTTAGATGGAGAATATGGAGTTAATGATCTTTACGTAGGTGTGCCAGTGATTATTGGCGCAAAAGGAGTTGAGAAAATTATTGAGATTAAATTTAATTCTGACGAAAAAGAAATGTTTTTAAAGTCTGTTGATTCTGTTAAAAAATTAACCCAAGATCTCTTTAAACTTGATCCAGAAGTTTCAAAAATTAAGACAGTTAAGCCAAAATATTAGTTTTCATGAACATTCACGAACATCAGGCAAAAGATTTAATAAAAAAATTTGGCGCTCCAGTTTCAAAGGGAGTAGTTATTTTTAACCTAAACGAGATTGACGAGAAGATTAAGCAGCTCAATACTAAACTTTATGTAGTAAAAGCTCAGATTCATGCCGGCGGAAGAGGTAAAGCCGGAGGAGTAAAATTAGTTAAGA
>JBAXVU010000017.1:0-9741 GCA_037128905.1 Pseudomonadota bacterium
GAGAAGTGAGCCATATCAACTAACAAATAAGCTCCTACTTGTTTTGCAATATCTTTAAAAATTTTAAAATCAATTATTCTTGAATATGCGCTTCCTCCAGCAATAATTAGTTTTGGTTTATGCTTAATTGCTAGATCTTTAACAACGTCATAATCGATTAAGCCGTTATCTTTTCTAACTCCGTATGCGATAGCGTTAAACCATTTTCCTGACATAGCTGGTGCAGCGCCATGTGTTAAATGACCTCCTTGATCAATGCCCATTCCTAAAATTGTATCTCCTGGCTTAATCAAAGCTAAGAATACAGCTCCGTTAGCTTGTGCACCTGAGTGTGGTTGAACGTTTACAAAATTACATTTAAATAATTTCTTAGCTCTTTCAATTGCTAAATCTTCTGCAATATCAACAAATTCACAACCACCATAATATCTTTTCCCACTATAACCTTCTGCGTATTTATTGGTTAATACTGAACCTTGAGCTTCAAGTACGGCTCTAGAAACAATATTTTCTGAAGCGATAAGCTCAATATGATTTTTTTGACGATCTAGTTCTTTTTGTGTCGAATTATAAATATCTGGATCTGAATCTTTTAAATGAGATTTAAAAAAATTTTCGATATATTTTTTATCAATTTTATTTTCAGAACTCATTTTATTTATCTAATTTTTTAACTCTTTTTGTGTGTCTGCCACCTTCAAACTTTGTGCTAATAAAAGTATTTATAATTTTTTGAGCGTCTTTAAAACGAATTAATCTAGCTCCAATACATAATACATTAGCGTTATTATGCTTTCTAGCTAAAGATGCTGATATTTGATTATAGCAAACAGCTGCTCTTACTTTTTTAAACCTATTTGCTGCAATAGAAACTCCTATGCCAGAGCCACAAATTAATATTCCAAAAGAAGATTTTTTTCTTACTAATAAAGCAAGTTTTTTAGCGTAATCTGGATAATCTACTCTTTCTTCAGAAAAAGTCCCAAGATCCAATGCTTTAATTTTAGATTTATTTAAAAAAATTTTAACTTTTTCTTTCATTAAAAAGCCAGCGTGATCTGAGGCTATAATGATCGATTTAGTTAATGATTTGGACACAATAGCTAATTACCAACTTCAAAATGCCTTGTATATTAAAAAGATAATTAAGAATTTTTATATATTAAGCCGCTCTTGAAAGTTTTAATTCTCTCCAAATTTCATCTAGAGAATTAACAAGAAATTCTAATTTAGAATCATCATGTAAAGGTGTAGGTGTAAATCTAAGTCTTTCTAAACCTTTTGGAACTGTTGGATAGTTGATGGGTTGCACATATATTGAATAATCATTTAATAAAATATCCGATATTTCTTTGCATCTCACAGGATCTTTCACTAACAAAGGAACTATATGACTATTGTTCTGAATAATTGGCAAGTTTTTAGAAAGCATTAGTTTTTTTAATTTATCTGCTCTATCGTAAAGAGCCTCTCTCAAACTATAGTTATTTTTTACATAACGAATACTTGCTACTGCTGCGGCAGCGAGACTTGGTGGCAGAGAAGTTGTGAAAATAAATCCTGGCGCAAAAGATCTTATCACATCAATAATATTTGATTTAGCCGTAATATACCCACCCATTAACCCAAAACCTTTTGCAAGAGTTCCTTCAATAATATCTATTTCCGATGTCAGTCCAAGTTGCTCGGATAAACCCCCTCCATTTTTTCCATAAAGTCCTACTCCATGAACTTCATCTAAATATGTTAATGCATTATATTTTTTTGAAACTTCAATTATTTTTTTTATAGGAGCAAAATCGCCATCCATTGAATAAACAGATTCAAATGCTACAATTTTTGGGTGATCTTTGTTAGAATTTTTTAAAAGATACTCAAGATGATCAACATCATTATGTCTCCAAATAAACTTATCAGAGTTTCCTTTTCTAATTCCTTCAATCATTGACGCGTGATTATTTTCATCTGAAAAAATAATGCAGTTGGGTAAAAATTTAGCTAAAGTACTTAATGCGCATTCATTCGCGATATACCCAGAAGTAAAAATTAAAGCTCCGTCTTTATTATGAAATTTAGCTAATTCATTTTCTAATTCGACATGATAATTTGATGTTCCTGAAATATTTCTTGTACCTCCAGCACCAGCACCAACTAAATTTACAGCATTAACAAAGGCATCGACTACTAATGGGTTCTGCCCCATTCCCAAATAATCATTGCTACACCAGATTGTTACGTCTGATTTAATTCCATATTGATTATTGTAAACGGCTTTAGGGAACTCACCTTTTTTCCGAGTAATATTATTAAAAATTCTATAACGACCTTCTTGTCTTAGGCTTTTTAACGCACTGTTAAAAATATGATCGTAATCTATGCTCATAACTAATATTACCCTATAGAAAATACTTTTTTCAAATATATACTTTTACTGTATTGTCGCATTAAATATTAAATTCTCATGAAATTTCCCGAAACAAGATTAAGAAGAAATAGAAAGTCAGAGTGGTCTAGACGACTAATAAATGACACCTACCTTGATAAATCTGATTTTATACTGCCTATTTTTGTTTGCGAAGGTAAAAACAAAAAACAAGAAATCAATTCTATGCCTGGAATTTTTAGATACTCCATAGATAGATTAGATGAAATAATTTCAAGAGCCTCAAAAAATCAAATACCTGCAGTTGCGATCTTCCCATTAATTGATGGCTCTAAAAAAGATAATAAAGGAACAGAAGCTCTTAATAAAAATAATGTTGTTTGCAATGCAATACATCAAGTAAAAAAATTAAACAAAGATATTGGTGTTATGTGTGATGTAGCTTTAGATCCCTACACTTCTCACGGGCATGACGGACTAATTATTAAAAACGAAATTGACAATGATGAAACAAACAAAGTTCTGGTAAAACAAGCTTTAATACAAGCTCAGGCTGGTTGCGATATTATAGCTCCATCTGACATGATGGATGGAAGAATTGGTTTAATAAGAAATGCATTAGAAAAAAATAAATTTTTTAATGTTCAAATATTATCTTACGCAGTGAAGTATGCTTCTAATTTTTATGCACCTTTTAGAGAAGCCGTTGGCACATCTTCTAATCTCAAATCTGATAAAAAATCTTATCAAATGGATTACAAAAATTCTGACGAAGCGCTACTGGAAGTTAAACTAGATTTAGATGAAGGCGCAGATTTTGTAATGGTTAAACCGGCTTTGGCATATCTTGATATTATTTACAAAATTAAACAAAAGTTTAATGTTCCAGTTTTTGCTTACAATGTGTCTGGTGAATATAGTTTAATTAAAAATGGAATAAAATCATCTTTAGTAAATGAAGATGTTATTCTTGAAGTAATTTACAGCTTTAAAAGAGCTGGGGCTAATGCAATTGTTTCTTACTTTGCTAATGAAGTAATTGAAAAATATTTATCAAGATAATTTTTTATATTTACTAGAAAAATAAATTAAAGATTTTTTTTCTTTTTTTAAATTAAATTTAACAACTTTGGCTACAAAAAATAAGTGATCACCAATATTTATTTTTTTTACAGTTTTGCAGTAAAATTCAGCAAGACTATTTTTAAATAAATTCTTTACCAGAGTTGAGTTTTTTTTTATTTCATTATTTGCTGAAAAATAATTTGAAATTTTTATTTGTTTTGCTGACAAAATATAAACACTAAAGAATTTTAAATTTTTAAATTTTTTATAACTAGAAGCTCTTTTGTCCAAGCTCCAAGAAATATAAGGAGGCTTTAAAGATATGGACACAAATGAATTAACTGTAATCCCGGTAATTGAATTATTACTAATCTGCTGCGTTATAACAGAAATTCCAGTTGCATATTTTGATAAGGCTTTTTTGTATTTAGAAATATTCATAAAATTATAAATGACATTTAATATTATTTTCAAAATTTCTATTTAAAATCTGACTCTTATAATTTTTAATAACTTTTCCTGATTGAGCTCTTTTCCCTTGGCTATTTTCAATAGTGGACTTATCAAATATAGTTTTATCTGATTGATCTTTAATAACTGACTGCGCATTAAAAGTTGTGGAGTTTACAACTTTGAGAGATTTGCCCTTTATTAAAAGAACCCCTCTACCTTTATCTAATTTTGGAAGTTCATTAATATTAAAAACTAGCATCTTATTTTTTCCCTCTGAATCGCAAATAATTGCAACAGAATCTGATTTTTTTGAAACTCTGACGGCACCAATAACACTGTCATCACTTTTAACATTCATTACTTTCTTGCCGGTTTTTTTATTAGTTTCTAGATTTTTCTCTAAAACAATAAATCCATAACCATTCTTTGTATAAAGAAAAATTTCACCTTCATTATCAAATTTAAAGGCATCAATAATTTTTTCATTATCAGCAAGGGACAGGTAAGAAGACATGGGTCTTCCAGTTGAAGATCCTGTTAAAATATTATCAGCTTCTATTGTATAAAATTTTCCAAAGTTAGAAGCTAAAATAATTTTATCATTAGAACGAGCATGCATTAATATAAAATTATTTTGACTATTTATTTGATCTTCTAAATTTTTAACAAAAGATTTTTGTGATTTAATAAAACCATTTTTAAGCAGAGTTATTGTGAGAGGGTCGTCGGATTTTATTTCATTATCGAAAGTTTCTTCATTAATGCTACCAAATTTATCTAGTAACGTTCTTCTTTTTCCTAAAAATGGATCATCTTTAAACTTCTTAATTAAAAAATCTATTTCAGTATCTATTTCTTTTTTTTGCAAAGATTTGGAAGATAGTAATTTTGTTAAAAAATTTTTCTCAGATAATAAATCTTTATATTCTTCCTTAATTTCTTTTTCTTCTAATTTTCTTAAGTTTCTTAAGCGCATATCTAATATAGCATTCACTTGATTTTGCGTAAATTTGAATTTTTTTATTAATTGTAATTTTGGATCTTCTGCGTTTCTAATAATTTTAATAATTTTATCTAGGTTGTTATAAACTTTAATAAATCCGATTAAAATTTCTATTCTATTTTTGATATTTTTTAATCTAAATTCAGACTTTCGAACTAACACCTCATAACGATGTGATAAAAAATTTACCAAAACTTCTTTAATAGACATTACTTTTGGCTGAAGTTTTGAATTTAAAACATTCATATTTAAAGGAATTCTAACTTGTAGATCAGTTTGTCTAAATAAACTTTCCATCAATACTTCTGGCTTGACGTTTCTATTCTTTGGACGAATTACAATACGAACTAACTGATCAGATTCATCTATAACATTATCAATTAATTTATTTTTTTTACTTATAATAAGATCTGCAATTTTTTCTATTAATGTTGATTTTGTTACTTGATAAGGAATTTCATTTATAGATATCTGATATTGTCCCCTACCCAAATCCTCAATTTTATAAGTAGATCTTAATTCAAAAAAACCTTTTCCACTTGTGTATGCTTTTAATATTTCAGCTTTATTATTATTTAAAATTCCTCCAGTAGGAAAATCTGGAGCAGGCAATACCTTAAGCAATTCTTTGATTGATACATTTTTATCATGATTAATAATTTTTAGTGCCTCACAAATTTCGACAATGTTATGTGGTGGTATGCTGGTTGCCATACCGACAGCAATTCCTGATGCGCCATTAGCTAGTAAATTTGGAAACTTTGCTGGAAATACTAATGGCTCCTGTAAGTCGCCGTCGTAAGTACTTTTAAAATCAACAGTCTCTTCATCTATATTTTCAAGTAAAAGTTCGGAAATTTCAGTAAGTTTTGCCTCCGTGTACCTCATTGCAGCAGCATTATCTCCGTCAATATTTCCAAAGTTTCCTTGTCCGTTAACTAATGGGTAACGAATAGAAAAATCTTGAGCCAATCTTACTAAAGCATCATAAACAGATTGATCCCCGTGTGGATGGAACTTACCTATTACATCTCCTACTACTCTCGCTGATTTTTTGGGTTGTAATTTTGATCCTAAATTTAAAAGATACATTGCATAAAGCAATCTACGATGGACTGGTTTTAAACCATCTCTTACATCAGGTAATGCTCTATGCGTGATAGTTGATAATGCGTAAGCAAGATATTTTTGACTAAACTCAGTTGCTAGAGAAGCGTTTAAAATACTATCTTTGTTTTTCATTGAAAAAATTTTCTAATTTTATTCTATAGTAAGGAAATTTAACTTTATTTGGTTCAAAAATATAATTTAATAATTGATGTTTATTAATTATTAACCCGTTGTAGATATCCTTATCAGAAAACAATGATGAATTATCATGAAAATATTGTGGATAACTTATGCTTTGATTAAAAACTTTTATTAAATCTTCATTTTCTAAATCAACATTATAACCTAATTCGGACAACAAAAATCTTTCCCATAGAACGTATTTTTTAAAAAAATCTTCTGATGTTAAAGATGCAAACAAATCTTCAAAAGAATTATAGACAGACGGATATGCATTTCTTTCCGGCAATGTTTTTAAACAAATGCTTGCGGAAGAAAGTATGGCTGTTAATTTTTTATTATCATCAAAATATTTCGGTGCAATAGCTTCTATTAATTCAAAGTTATAATATCCGATTGCATCTTCAGATTTTGATTTCCACGTGACTTTAATTTTATTACCAATATGAATTAATTTTTTTAATTTTGATGAGGTTCCACCATAAACTATTCCTTTGTGATGACCGTGATTTTTGGAAAGAATACTTAAAATAGAAGAGTTTTCTCCATATAACCCAATCGACAATATATAGCCCTCATCACTCCAGGTCATTATTTGGATATTTGAACGTCTAGAAATAAACTTACTTTGTGTTTTAATATCTTTTCAATTTCTTTCCTAGCTGAAATTCCAATTTTTTTAATAACGCTTCCATTTTTTCCTAAAAAAATTTTTTTATGATTATCATTTTTAACATAAATGATTTGGTAAATTTTATAATTTCTACTTTCTTTTTCAAACTTATAAGTTTTAACATAAATTTGATATGGTAACTCTTGATTTAAATATTTAAAAACAGCTTCACGTGTCAGTTCTGAAAAAAAAATATCTTTTGTTATATTTGTCTCAAAATTAATAGAATTTTCAAAATCTCCTTCTGGCAGTCTTGAAGCAATGCCATCCAAAAGATTGTCTATGTTTTTATTTTTTAGTGCAGAAACGTAATAAATTTCATCAAAATTTTTAACAAAATTAGATTTATTAATTTGTTCTATTGCAAACTGTTGAGAAACTTTATCAATTTTATTAAAAACTAAAATCTTTGGCTTTTTAGTGCTCTTAATAATTTTTTCTAAAATTTCTTCATAAAATAAATGAATAGAAATATCTAAAATAATAACAACTACATCCGATCTTTTAACTTCAACGTTAACATCATTTAAAAAGTTAGTATTATTTTTTTTATTATAAAGCCCAGGTGTATCGATAAAGATTATTTTGCTATTTTTATGATTTTTTACAACTTCAATTGCAAAATTTGTTGTTTGAACTTTATGAGAAACTATTGATATTTTTTTCTTAAAAATTGTATTTAATAAAGTAGATTTACCTGCGTTAGTTGGCCCTATTAAACAAACATATCCTATTCTTTTTTTACTCATTATCGAGACTCTTTAATAATGACTCTGCTGCTTTTTGTTCAGCATTTCTTTTTGACGATCCTTCTCCAGTAAATGATTTAGATTTTTTGATACTGACAGAAACTTTAAAGATCGGTTTATGAGCAGGTCCTGATGTAGATAAATCTTTATATTTTGGAAGTTCTTTATAAAGTTTTAATGAAAATTCTTGTAATTTTGTTTTTGCGTCAATTTTTATTTCTCCAGATTGATTTAATTGATCTTTCCATAAGTTAAAAATAAAATTTTCAGCATATTCAAATCCTCTATCAATATAGATAGCGCCAATTAATGACTCACATAAATCACCAAAAATTTTTACGTTTCCAGTTTTAATTTTCTTTTGAGCTTTGCTTATAGATATAAACTTTAATAAATCATATTTTTCCAAAACTTTAGCGCAAGTTTTTTTATTGATTAAGGAAGCTAATCTTTTATCTAGCTGACCTTCCTTATCATTTGGATATAAATTAATTAATTTTTTTGCTAGTACCAGGCCTAAAACTCTATCTCCTAAAAATTCAAGTATTTCGTTATTTGCTAAATTATCATTAGAAAAACTCTTGTGGACTAAAGCTTGAGATAAAAGTTTTTTATTTAAAAATTTAATACCAATTATATTTTCTACTTCATTAAGTTTGGTATCTGAGATCATTTAATCAGTTTTAAAATTCTATTAAATCTTATTGATTTGTGCCATTTCCAAAAAGTAAAAAAATTTCCTATTACTTCATTATTGGAGAAAAATAATATTTGCGCTTTACCTACTAAATTAATTTTATCGACATAACCAACGCTAGTTAAATAACGACTATCCTGTGAACAATCTCTATTATCCCCCATAAAAAAAAATTTATCTTGGGGTACTGTATAAGAATCAGAATCTTTTGAAGAATTTTTCTCTGCATATGCAGCGGTGTACGACTTGCCGTTTGGTAAAGTTTCTAGATAAAAATTAGATTTAATTTTATTGCCGCCACAAAATACAAAATCATTTTTAATAAAATCTTTTTTTACAGGCTTGTTATTAATATGTAAAAGTCCATTTATCATTTGAATTTTATCTCCAGGAAGTCCAATTAAACGTTTTATATAATCAGTATCGTTGTCTTCGGGTGTTTTAAAAACAATTACATCACCTCTTATTGGCAAAGAATAAAATATTCTGTCGTTAGTTATATTCGGGCTAAATGGTAAAGAATGCTTGCTGTAACCGTAGCTAAATTTTGAAACAAATAATCTATCTCCTATTAATAAAGTTTCTTCCATTGACGAGGATGGAATATAAAATGGTTGAAAAAAGAAGGACCTAATAAATAAAGCAATTAACAAAGCATAAAATAGAGTTTTAAAATTCTCGATTATTTTATTTTTCATTTAGATGTGATTATAGCTGTTGCTACAGCCCATGGTTTGTCGTCTGATAAACTCAAAAAAATATTATGTTTCTTAGAAATTTTATTAAGCACCTCTTTAGCTTTACCATTAATGGTCGCGTAAGGTTTCCCATTTTTATCATTAAAGATTTCAATGTTTTTAAAATAAATTCCTTTTGCAAATCCGTGGCCAATTGCCTTTGAAATAGCCTCTTTAGCAGCAAATCTTTTAGCAATTATTTCGACTTTATTAAGTTTGGTTTTTTTTTTATTAAAATCTTTTTCTGATTTTGTTAAAATTTTATCTAAAAAATTATTTCCGTATTTTGAATAAATTTTTTTAATTCGATTAATATTTACAATATCTGTTCCTAGGCCGATAATATTCATCTACTTAACATTCTGTTAAATTTTTTAAGAACATTAGCTATACCAAAAAATATCGACTCGGATATAAAAAAATGTCCGATATTTAATTCTACAATCTCATCTATCTGAAATATTTTTTTTGATGTTTCATAATTTAAACCATGACCAGCATGAATTCCTAAGCCTAAAATTTTTCCAAGTTTGGCTGAATTTTTAATTTTTATAAACTCTTTTTTAGTATTTAGACTATTATTTTCTCTATAATATTTACAATATTTTCCAGTATGCAACTCAATATTATCTGCATCTAATTTTTTAGCTAAACGAACAACTTTTAAATCGGGTTCAATAAATAAAGAAAC
>JBAXVU010000018.1:0-9389 GCA_037128905.1 Pseudomonadota bacterium
GGAGTATATTTTGGACCAACAACATTTTTTATTTCGTAATCTAATATTTTTTTATTTATTGCTAATGATCTATTAGGATCTTTACTGCATTCTTCAATTTCTTCTCTTGTTAATTGGTTCGCAAGTATTGGGTTATAAGCTTTTATTCCAACAGCAACATCTCCGTCAGCAATACCTTTGATTTCAAGTTCATGTAACTGACAAAAATCTGCTATCTGTTTAAAAGTAAGACTAGTATTTTCAAGTAACCATACCGCCGTAGCTTTAGGCATTAAAGGTTTGTCCAACATAAATATTTATTTCTTAGATGGTTTAGTTGTAAGATTTTCGAATTTTTTATTAAACTTGCTGACTCTTCCTTTATCAATAATTTTTTGAGAACCACCTGTCCAAGCAGGATGTGATATTGGATCAATATCCAATTTCATAACATCGTTTTCTTTTCCCCAAGTAGATAAAGTTTCAAACTGAGTACCATCAGTCATAACAACTTTTATCTTATGTGTTTTTGGGTGTATTTTTTCTTTCATAATTTTAGAAGAAAGTTTTTATAACAAAATTAGATAAATAGACAACACTTCTTAAGTGTTAAGGGCCTCATTTATTAACTTTTTTAATTAAAGATAAATAAAATATTATTGTTAAAACAAGAATTGTAGAATTTACATAAAAAGGCATATCTTTACCGAAAAACAAAAATAAAATACCTGCAACTGGCTGTCCAACAAATCTAGAAATAGATTGAGAGGAGTAGGCGGCTCCTAAAGCAAATCCTTTTTCATTTTTAGAGCAGTTCTTTGAAACTAAACTATTCAAGCATGGATTTGTTACTCCTATTCCGTAACATAATAGAAATATTGCAACAGGAACTAGATAAATATTTGAAGTTGGAATTAATAAGAATCCCAGAATTAAAAATATAATACCGCTTTTTATTAATTGTATTTCATTAAAAAATTTAAGGAGTGCTCTTAATATAAAGCCCTGAACTATAATTTGGCTTAATCCGGCATAAAGCATAACTATGCCAACTTCTTTAGGACCCCATTTAAAAGTTTCTTTTATCCAAATTGCAAACACACCTTCCATTCCTGAGAATCCAAAATACACAATAAAAATAATTATGAAAAAGGGTAATAACTTTTTCTTTTTCATTAATTTGAATTGTAAATAAATTTTACTAAAAGAATTTTTAAGAGAAAAATTTGTAAAAGAATTTTTTGATTCTTTTAAAAAAAAAGTAACAAATAATAAATTAAAAATATTTATTGCAAAAGCAATCCAAGCAACATTTGCTAGAGTGATAATATTAAAATCAGATCCTGCTACTAATCCTCCAAGCAGAGGACCAACAGTAAATCCCAGTCCAAAGGCAACACCAAATAATCCCATGCCCTTAGCTCTATTTTTTTTTGTAGTAATGTCAGCTATATACGCCGTTCCAACAGAAACGTTATTTTTAAATAAACCTGCAATAATTCTTGATAAGAAAATCATTAACAGACTTCCGCTTATAGCAAGTATTAAATTAGCCACAATTTCCGCAATACAATTTAATATAATAAGAGGTTTTCTCCCGTATCTATCTGACAAACTTCCCCAAAACGGAGCTGTAAAAAATTGAAAAAAAGAAAATGAACCAAAAACTATTGTTATTAAAAGAATGTTCCCACCATATTCGTGAATTAAAAATGGCAGCGTTGAAATCAATACACCGCTAAATGCAAGAACATCAAGAAATAAAAAAATTAATATTTTTAACATTTAGGAATTTATGCAAGCAAACTAATAAGCTCTTTATCTATTTTAGAGTTTGTGCCTAGCAGATTTCTTTCTTCTATATATTTATCGCCCCCTTTAAAATCAGTTATTGTTCCACCCGCTTCTTTAACAATTATGATTCCAGCAGCAATATCCCAGTAATTTAGGTTTCTCTCAAAAACTCCATCACATCGGCCGCTAGCAAGATAAGCAAGATCTAATGCCGAACTACCAAGCTTTCTAGTTGCAGCAACTTTTCTAGTAACGTTTTCGTATTCTTTAAAAAATATTTCTTTATTTTTATAAGATAAAACTGGTCCTCCAGTTAGAATAACACATTCATCAACATTTTTTCTTGATGAAACACGAATTCTAGAATTATTAAGGTATGCACCTTTTCCTTTTTCTGCATAAAACATTTCATTAGTTATAGGGTTAAAAATCATCCCACATATAATCTCTTTATTTTTTTCAAGACCTATTGAGATTGCAAAATTAGGAATACCATGTAAAAAATTTGTAGTTCCATCAATTGGATCAATAATCCATCTAAATTCATTGCTTTTATTAGACAATCCACTTTCTTCAGCTAAGAATGAATAATCCGGTCTAGCAAGTGATAATTCATTCATAATTATTTTTTCAGTTCTTTTGTCTGAATTTGTAACAAAATCTCCAGGCCCTTTTTTTGATACTTGTAATTTTTCAATTTCACCAAAATCACGGATTAGAAGCTTAGATGCTTTTTTACAAGCCTTCTCCATAATATTTAGATTTGCCGATAGTAAAGGCATTAGCTAGATTTTTTTAAATACTCTTTAGTTTCTGTATCAACAATTATTTTATCACCCTGGTCTATAAATGGAGGCACCATTATTTTAACACCATTTTGAATTGTTGCCGGTTTAAAAGAGCTAGAAGCAGTCTGTCCTTTTACAACAGAATCTGTCTCAAGAACTTCATATTCTACAGATCTAGGTAAAATAATATTTAAAGGTTTTTCTTGATAAAACTCAATAGTCACTTCTAAGTTTTCTTTTAGAAGTTTTTCGCAATCTTCAACAAGATCTTTATTGATTGAAATCTGTTCAAAATTTTCATTATCCATAAAAAAGAACTCATCATTTGATGAATATAAAAATTGAAATTTCTTTTCATCAAGGGATGCTTTTTCAACTGTTTCGCCTGCTCTAAATCTTTCATTTAATTTTGTGCCTTTAGTGATACTTTTAAGCTCCACCTGATTGTGCGATCGAAGATTTCCACGATTTGATGTTTGGTTTTTAAGGCATTTCCAAAGATCATTTTTATAGTCAATGATATTACCAACTCTGATGTCTGATCCTAAAATTTTCATATTTATTGTGAGAACGTATATCTATTTTTTAAACATGTTTACAGCAGTTAATGGATTTTTAAATTCACTTTTCCATATACTAGCTGAACAGGCTATATAATCAGCCCCAGAATTTAATATTTTTTTAAAATTATTTTGATTAATGCCTCCTATAGCAATAATAGGTTTTTTAACATTTTTTTTAGCCCATTTTAATAAACTTAGTTTAGGTCTATATTTTACTTTTTTAGTTTTTGTTGGGTGAAAAGCACCAAAAGCTACATAACTTGCCTTATTCATAATAGCTTTAGCAGCAAGAGTTTTTGAATCATGACAAGTAACCCCAATAATTGAATTTTTTTTTAAAATTTTTTTTGCAAAATTAATAGACATATCTTGTTGCCCAAGATGACAACCGTCAGCGTTTACTATTTTTGCAATATAAGGGTCATCGTTAATGATAAAATTAACTTGATATTTTTTGGTAAGTCTTAATATTTTCTTTCCAAGAGTTATAATAGAATTTTTTCTCTGATGTTTAATTCTAAGTTGAAAAAACTTTACAATATTACTTGAAAAAACATCTTCTAATTTTTTTAGAAAATTTTTATGATTATTAATTTTTTCTGGTGAGATTAGGTAAAGAAATTTTTTCAATAAATTAAGCTATTTTTTTTTCTAAATCTAATTTCCATTTACCAACAGAAGCAAGACTGTTCATTTCAGATCTTGCATCAAATACTGTTTGAACGCTATTTTTATCCTTAATATCTTTTGCCCAAGTTTTTAAGGCGCTTTGCTGAAGAGCTCTTCCATACGAGAACGTAAAAGCAAATTTTGTATCATTTATTTTGTTGATAGAATTAAGGTTTTCAGTTGCTTGAACTTCACTTTGACCACCCGAAAGAAATGCTATTCCTGGTACTTCTTTTGGAACGTTTCTTTTAATGCAATCTAAAGTTTTTTCAGCAACTTCGTTAGTTGAATTTTTTTTACCAGATTCAGAACCATTAAGTATCATATTAGGCTTTAAAACTATTCCTCTAAGATTCACTTTATTAACGACCAGTTGATTGAAACATTCATTTAATACTGCCGCAGTGACATCGTAACATTTTTTAATATCATGTGATCCGTCCATTAAAACTTCTGGCTCAACAATTGGAACCATATTAGTGTCTTGAACAGTAGCAGCGTATCTTGCAAGTGCATGTGCGTTTGCAATTATTAAAGTCTTTGATGGTAAGGTATTTGTTATATTGTAAATTGCTCTCCACTTAGTAAAACGAGCTCCTAATTTATAATATTCAATAAGTCTTTCTTTTAAACCATCAAGACCTTCGGTAATTTTTTCATCGTTTGATAAAGCAAGTGTCTTAACTCCTTTGTCAACTTTGATCCCAGGAGTAATTCCTTGTTCACTTAAAATCATTGAAATGCTTTTTCCATTAGAAGCAGTTTGTCTTATTGTTTCATCAAACAATATTACTCCACTTATAAAATCTTTAATTCTTTTTGATGTGAAAAGAGTTTCTCTAAAATTTAATCTATTAGCTTCTGTGGATGGAACTTTTACAGATTCTAATCTTTTACCCATTGTGCTGTTGCTTTCGTCAGCAGCTAGAATTCCCTTACCTTTTTGCACCATTGCAAGAGCAATAGACTCGATATCTTTCATAGAACTAATCTTTTATTTATTTAAAAATTATTTTTCAAGGACTTTTAATCCTGGAAGTATTTTTCCTTCGAGCCATTCTAAAAAAGCACCACCTGCAGTTGAGATGTAAGTAAATCCATCTTCAGCTTTTGCTTTTTTAATTGCAGCAGCAGTATCTCCACCACCAGCTATCGATGTTAGTAATTTTTTTTGAGTGTTTATTTTTATTAGTTTTGCAACTTCATTACTTCCTATTGAAAAGAAATCTTTTTCAAAAAATCCTAACGGGCCGTTCCATAAAAGAGTTTTTGAAGAATTAATAACTTTGCCAATAGCTTTTATAGTTTCTTGGCCAATATCATAAATAATTTCATCAGATTTTATTTCTGATATTTTTTTATTTTTACCAGCTGTATCTTCATTAATTGAAACCACTACATCTTCTGGAATGATTAATTTACAATTACTCTTATTAGCTTCAGCAATAATATTTTTAATAGTTGCTTCCTTGTTAGGCTCGAATAATGATTTCCCAATTTCAAAATTATTATATTTTATAAAATTATTAGCCATAGCCCCCCCAATAATCATAAAATCTACTTTTTTGATTAAGTTAGAGATTAAATCAATCTTTGTAGATATTTTTGATCCACCAATAATACAAGTCACTGGTTTATTTGACTTATTAAATATTTTCTCTAAAGAATTTAATTCATTAATAATAGTTTCTCCCGCATAAGATTTAATAAATTTAGTTATTCCAGTTACAGAAGCATGGGAACGATGAGAGCAAGAAAACGCTTCATTTATGTAGATATCAGCAAGATCTGCTAATTGTTTTGCAAATCCAAGATCATTACTTTCTTCTTCCTTGTAGAATCTAATATTTTCAAGAAGAAATAATTCTTGATCTGATTTTTGTATATTTTTTTTTGTATCTTTATTTAAATAATCTTTCAGAAAAACTATTTTTTTTTTAAAAGAATTTTCTAATCTATTTTTAACCTGTTCTAACGATAAACCTTCTTTTCCTTTTTTTTGAGGTCTTCCTAGATGCGAACATAGAATAATTTTGGTCTTTTTAGATAGAAGTTTATTAATAATATCTTTCATTTTATCAATTTTTGTATCATCAATAACTTTTCCGTCTTTTATCGGAACATTAAAATCTACTCTTAAAAAGATAATTTTATCTTTAATATCTTCATTATTAGGTAGCGTATTTAGATTATTCATTAGCAAGCAGACTTATTTGTAATTTTTTTTGATTTCTGAAGTGATGTTTTCAGGAGTAAGACCAAAGTGTTTATATATTTGTTTATAAGGAGCGCTTTTTCCAAAAGAGTTAATTCCAAAAGAAATTCCATTTGATGTATATTTTTCCCAACCATTCGTAACACCAGCTTCTATAGTGACTCTAAAAGAATTTTTTCCTAATATTTTCTCTTTATATTCTTTAGATTGTTTCTCAAATAATTCTAAACAAGGCATAGAAACAACTTTTGAATCTATGCTTTGATCATTTAATTTTTTTTGCACATCTAAAGCAATCTCAATTTCAGAACCAGTTGCAATTATTGTTAAGTTAGAATTGTCTCTATTTGAATCGCTTAATATGTAACCGCCGTATTGAGTTAAATTTTCTTTAGATCTTTCTTTTCTTACCATTGGCAAATCTTGTCGTGTTAGTGCAAGAACGCTAGGAGAAGAATTAGATTTCAGCGCTAATTCCCAAGCCTCTAATGTTTCTATAGAGTCAGCTGGTCTAAATACATTTAAATTAGGAATTGATCTTAAACTAAAAAGTTGTTCTATAGGTTGATGAGTAGGTCCGTCTTCTCCAAGCCCAATAGAGTCATGAGTTAAAACATATATTACTCTTTGCTTCATTAAAGCCGCTAATCTAATTGAAGGTTTGCAATAATCAGAAAATATTAAGAACGTTCCACCATAAGGAATTGTATTTTGATGTAGCGCTAAACCATTCATCACGCCACACATTCCATGCTCTCTTATTCCGTAGTGAATATAGCTACCATCAAAACTGTTAGTTTTAATTATTTTCTGTATTGATGATTTAGTATTGTTAGAGCCAGTTAAATCAGCAGAACCTCCTATAAGTTCAGGCATAAATTTTGTTATCTCTTCAAGACATGCTTCAGAAGATTTTCTTGTCGCAATTGATTTTGGATTTTCAAAAAACTTATTTTTTATTTGCTGAATATTTTCATTAAAATTTTTTGGTAAAGCACCAGATGAAATTCTTAAAAACTCTCCTTTTTTATCTTTATCTAATTTATTGAAATGTTTTTTCCAATCTTCCTCATTTTTTTCTCCAGCAATAATTAATTTTCTCCACTCTTTTAAAATATTCTCAGGTATTTCAAATGGCGCGTATGGCCATTTTAATTTTTTTCTAACTAGTTCAATTTCTGCACTTCCTAAAGGACTTCCATGTACGCCAGCAGTATTGCTTTTATTAGGCGATCCATAACCAATAATAGTTTTGCAAGATATAACAGTTGGTTTTTTAGCTTTTTGTACTTTATTAATTGCTTTTAAGATTTGATTGTAATCATGACCATTAATTTCAATTAAATCCCAGTTATAAGAAGAAAACCTTTTTTTATAATCGTCTGAAATAGTAAGATTTGTATTTCCGTCTATAGAAATAGAATTATTATCAAAAAATAATACTAAATTTTTAAGCTTGAGATGCCCCGCCAGACTCATAGCCTCATGACTAATCCCTTCCATTAAACATCCGTCTCCAGCAATAACATAAGTTTTATGATTACAAATTTTATCTCCAAATTTTGCTCTGCCTATTTCTTCAGCCAAAGCAAAACCTACAGCGTTAGCTATTCCTTGACCAAGAGGACCTGTTGTTGTTTCTATTCCAGAGTCTTTTTCATACTCAGGATGTCCAGCGCAAATAGAGTCTAATTGCCTAAAATTTTTAATATCTTCGATACCAATACTTTTGTAGCCCGATAAATATAAAGCGGAATATAAAAGCATAGATCCATGACCGGCTGACAAAACGAATCTATCTCTATTAAACCAAGAAGGATTATGAGGGTTAAATTTTAAAAATTTCTGAAAAAGAATCGTTGCAACATCAGCCATACCCATAGGCATACCAGGGTGACCAGAATTTGCTTTTTGCACAGCATCAATAGACAAAAATCTGATTGCGTTCGCTAAATTTTTATAATTATTTTTTGCCATGAAACATAGATAGACTTGGATTGCAGGAATTATTATTATGTTTAAGATGCAAATTAAACAATTTTTTTTAGCTTAATGGATTTAAAAAATAAAGAAACACAGCTATTCGAAACTTTAACTAAACTAGATTCAATCGCAGATTTAATTAAAAATTCTAAAGAAGAAAGCAGTCATTTAAAAAAATTAAGTTCTCAGTTAGAGCAAGAAAAAGAAGAACTTCGTCAAAAAGCAAAACATTTAGAACAAGAAAAAGATAGTATTGTTCATGAGTTAAAAACTTTTGAAAAAAAATTGAATAATCAAGATTCTAATCACCAGGAGCTGTTAAATAAAATTGATTTAATAGAAAAAGAAAACCAGACTATTAAAGATGATTTAAAAAAAATGGAAACTGAATTAGAGGACTCCAGATATAAAGTTGTTGAATCGGAAAATTTAAATAAAAATCTAAAAGAAGAAGTTAATGCCACCCAAACAGAGTTGCAGGTAACAAAGGAACAGTTAGAAGAAATATTAAAAAATAAAAAAATGTTTGTTAAAAAAATTGATGAGTTAAGTCAGGAGACGGATGCTATGCTTGGAGAGTTTGATAAATGGTAAATGTTACAATTAAATTTAATCATCGTGATTATATTTTATCCTGTGAAGACGGTCAGGAGCAGGAGTTAGAAAAACTAGCTCTTAATTTAAGTGAAAAATTTGAGAAATTAAAACGTGATCTTGGAAATATAGGGGAGAGCAAATTGTTATTAATTAGCTCTATTCAATGTATTGATGAAATTTTTACAATCAAAGATTCTGTAGAGAAACTTAAAAATCAAAATAAGGTTTTGCTTGAAAGATTTAAAGAAATTAAAAATTTATCTATTTTGTATAAAGACGATAGAGAGAAAGAAATACAAAATCTCCAATCAGAATTACAAGATTTAAAAAGCAAAATTTCAGACAATGAAAAGAATTATTCAGAGTCTTTAGAAAAAGTTTCTAATTCAATAAATAATTTCTTAGAAAAAATTAATTAATTTCAATGAAAGAAAAGTTAAGGAAGTATTTTTTTTCCTTAAGGAGAAAAAAATATTTTAATTTAAAAGAAAAAGATTTTCATTCATTGCTTTTAGAAATTTATAGATTTAAAAAAAAGACGATAGGATCTTATTATTCTGTTAATTATGAATTAGATTTAAAAATTATAAATACATTATTATTTAAAAAAGAATTTTCACTGGCTTTGCCATTTATCGGTAAAAATAATAGTCCCATGGAATTTAAGGAATGGAAAAATAGTGATGCGCTGCAATTAAATAAGTACGGAATACCTCAAACTTTTAAAAATACTAAAACTTTAATTCCTGATATTTTTTTAGTTCCACTGTTAGCCTTTGATAAATATGGTAATAGGCTCGG
>JBAXVU010000019.1:0-9183 GCA_037128905.1 Pseudomonadota bacterium
TTTTAAAAATTACTAAAAATAGAATTACAAAAATTGCACTTAAAGGTTCAAAGGCCGAAAAATTAGAAAAGTTCTTTAAAGGACCAACCGCTATTGCATGCTCAAAAGATCCTATTACTCTTGCTAAGACTTTAGTTACTTTTTCTAAAGGTAACGAAAAATTAAAAATTCTTGGCGGTTTAATGGACGAGAAGCTTTTAGAGCCATCAGACGTTGCTCATATTGCGACATTACCTACTTTAAATGAAGCAAGAGCTAAAATTGTAGGTATTTTAGCTGCCCCAGCTCAAAAAATTATTAGTATTTTGCTTGCACCAAGCTCAAAAATAGTTAATTTGATGCACGCAAAAAATTTAAAAAATTAAACCCACTAGGATATTCAAAATGCCAGACTTAAATAAAATTGTAGAAGAATTATCGAAACTGACTGTAGTTGAAGCAGCAGAACTTTCAAAAACTTTAGAAGAAAAATGGGGAGTGTCAGCAGCAGCACCAGTCGCAGCAGCAGCTCCAGCAGCAGCAGCAGGCGCGGCAGCTGAAGAAAAAAATGACTTTATAGTTAATCTTGTGTCATCAGGTGACAACAAGATTGGAGTAATTAAAGAAGTACGAGCGTTCACTGGTTTAGGTTTAAAAGAAGCTAAAGATTTGGTTGAAGGTGCACCAAAACAACTTAAAGCTGGCGTTAGCAAAAAAGATGCTGACGATATTAAGAAGAAATTTGAAGCAGTAGGCGCAAAAGTAGAACTTAAGTAAATTTAAAAATTTTTTTTAGAGCCGGATAATAAAATATTCGGTTAATAAACTATGTTATTATCTTTTACAGATAAGAAAAAAGTTAGAAAAAGTTTTGGTAAACTAGAAAATATACTTAACATCCCAGATTTAATAGAAGTTCAAGTTAACTCCTATAAAAATTTCTTAGAAGCCAACATAGAAAACAAAACTGATTCTGGAATAACAAAAGTATTTAAAGATATTTTTCCAATCGAAGAGTTTTCTGGATTAGCCACTATTGAATATATTTCATACCGATTTGAAAAACCTAAATATACTGTTGGAGAGTGTCATCAACGAGGCTTAACATATTCCGCTGCATTAAAAGCAACACTTAGATTAGTTGCTTACGACATCAACGAAGAAAAACAAACAAAACAAGTTTTATCAGCTAAAGAACAAGAAGTTTATATGAGCGATATTCCTCTTATGACTCCAAGAGGAACATTTGTTGTAAATGGAATTGAGAGAGTTTGTGTTAATCAAATGCATAGAAGTCCAGGAGTTTTCTTCGATCATGATAAAGGAAAAACACACGCAAGTGGAAAATTATTATTTAGCTGCAGAGTTATTCCTTACAGAGGATCTTGGTTAGACTTCGAATATGACACAAAAGATATTTTAAACTTTAGAATTGATAGAAAAAGAAAATTACCAGTAACAACTTTGTTAATGGCTCTTGGTTTTAATAGAGACGATATTTTAAGTCTTTTTTATGAAAATATTAGATACGATCTAACATCGGAAGATGACTGGAAAACAAAATTTACGCCAGAAAATTTTAAAAATTACAAATTAAGAAATGATTTAATTAACGCCGAAACTAAAAAAGTTGTGATTAAGAAGGATACAAAAATTCTTTATCCGATGGCGTTAAAATTAAAGAAAGAAGGACTTAATAATTATTTAGTTAAAACAGCGGATTTATTTGGGAAGTACTTAGCAAACGATATTATCAATGAAAAAACTGGAGAAGTTATCGCTGAATCTGGAGATGAAATTACTAACGACTTAATTACAAAACTTACAGATCTTAAGATAAAAAGTCTTTATTTGCTTGATATTGATGGCGTTAATAGAGGTCCGTTTTTAAGAAACACTTTAACTATAGATAAAAATCTTAATCAAGATGAAGCTAGCATGGATATTTATAGAGTTTTAAGACCAGGTGAGCCGCCAACTATAGAGACTGCTAAAAATTTATTCGGAAATCTATTCTTTAATCATACTAGATACGATCTTTCAGAGACAGGTCGAGTAAAAATGAATGCAAGAATGGATCTTGATTGCGATCCAAAATTAACAGTTCTTAGAAAAGAAGATATTATAGAAATTGTTAAGCATATGCTGAATCTTAAAGATGGAAAAGGTGAAGTAGACGATATTGATCACCTTGGAAATCGTAGACTTAGATCAGTAGGTGAGCTGGTAGAAAATCAATTTAGAATTGGATTAATAAGAATGGAAAGGGCTATTAAGGAAAAAATGGCCTCAGTTGAAATTGATTCCGTGATGCCACAAGATTTAATTAATGCAAAACCAATTGCCGCTTGTCTTAAAGAATTTTTTGGAACTTCTCCATTATCTCAATTTATGGATCAAACAAATCCACTTGCTGAAATTACGCACAAAAGAAGAGTGTCAGCTCTTGGACCTGGTGGATTAAATAGAGAGAGAGCAGGATTTGAAGTTCGTGACGTTCACCCAACTCATTATGGCAGAATATGTCCTATCGAAACGCCAGAAGGACCAAACATTGGTTTAATTAATAGTCTAGCGACTTATTCAAGAATTAATAAATATGGATTTATTGAAAGCCCTTATAGAAAAGTTGTTAGTGGAAAAGTCACTAAAGAAATTCATTATTTGTCTGCAATGGAAGAAGGCAAATATACAATCGCTCAAGCTAACTCACCGTTAAGTAAAGATAATACATTTGTTGATGATTTAGTGTCTTGCAGAAAATCTTTAGGATTTGAATTAGCTAAACCTGAGAACGTTGATTTTATGGACGTTTCACCAAAACAAGTTGTTTCAGTTGCAGCAGCTTTAATTCCATTTTTAGAAAATGATGATGCAAACAGAGCTTTAATGGGATCAAACATGATGAGACAAGCTGTTCCTTTAATTAAAAATGAATCTCCATTGGTTGGAACAGGAATAGAAAAAGATGTTGCTGTAGATTCAGGAGCAACTTTAGTTGCAAAGCGAGACGGAATTGTAGATAAAATTGACGGAAAAAGAATTGTTGTCCGTGTAACAACTGAAAAAGATCTTACAAAATCTGGAGTTGATATTTATAATTTAAGCAAGTTTCAAAGATCAAATCAAAACACATGTATAAATCAAAGACCTCTAGTTATAGTTGGAGACAAAATTAGAAAAGGGGATGTGATTGCTGACGGTCCTTCAACTCAGTTTGGTGAGTTAGCTTTAGGTAAAAATGTAATGGTCGCATTTATGCCTTGGCGTGGTTACAACTTTGAGGACTCGATATTAATTTCTGAAAGATGTGTAACAGACGATGTTTTCACTTCAATTCACATTGAGGAATATAGTGTTATGGCGAGAGACACAAAACTTGGGCCTGAAGAAATCACTAGAGATATCCCTAGCACTGCAGAAGAAAATTTAATTAATTTAGATGAATCTGGAGTTGTTTACGTTGGAGCTGAAGTTAAGCCCGGTGATATATTAGTTGGAAAAGTTACTCCAAAAGGAGACTCGCCTGTTAATGCAGAAGAGAAATTATTAAGAGCAATTTTTGGTGAAAAGGCGATTGATGTAAGAGATACGTCTTTAAAAATGCCTTCTGGTACAAACGGAGTTGTTGTTGAAGTTAGAGTATTTAATAGACATGGAATTGAAAAAGACGAGAGAGCAATTTCTATCGAGAGAGCTGAGATTGAATCTGTTCAAAATGACAAAAATGCAGAGGAAGAAATATTAGAGTCTAATATTAAAGCTAGAGTTAAAAGCACCTTATCCTCTACTAAGCTTGAAGAAGATTTTAAATCTTTAAAAAAAGGAACGGCTCTATCAGAAGATAACTTGTCGGAATTAACAGCGAATGAATTATTTAAATTAGTTATTGAAGATAAAAAAGTTCAATCAAATTTAGCAATTTTAAAAGAACAATTTGTTAAAGCGAAAAAAGATATTCAAACTAGATTTGAAGACCAAGTTGATAAAATTCAAAAAGGCGATGAATTATTACCCGGCGTAATGAAAATGGTAAAAGTTTTCGTGGCGATGAAGAGAAAAGTTCAAGCTGGTGATAAAATGGCAGGAAGACATGGTAACAAGGGAGTTATTAGTCGAATTGTTCCTGCAGAAGACATGCCTTACATGAAAGATGGTAGACCTGTTGATATCGTTTTAAATCCACTAGGTGTTCCAAGTCGTATGAACGTAGGTCAAATTTTAGAAACTCATTTAGGTTGGGCTTGTTCTGAAATGGGTGAAAAAATTAAAAAATTAATTGAAGATGTTCAAAAAAGTTCTTCTAAAAAAGAAGAATTAAAAAGTTACTTAGGAAAAATTTACAAAGGTGAAGTGGCAGATGAAATTAAAAATTTATCTGATTCAGAACTTGCTGAATTAAGTCATAATTTATCAAGCGGAGTTCCTATCGCAACTCCAGTTTTTGATGGAGCAAGCGTTAACGATGTTACTGAAATGTTAAAATTCTGTGGATTACCAGAATCTGGGCAAACAGATTTATATGATGGCAGAACAGGTGAAAAAATTGACCGTCAAGTTACAGTTGGAATTATTTATATGTTGAAATTAGCTCACATGGTTGATGATAAAATCCATGCTCGTTCTACTGGTCCATACAGTTTAGTGACGCAACAACCATTAGGAGGAAAAGCTCAATTCGGTGGTCAAAGATTTGGAGAAATGGAAGTCTGGGCGTTAGAGGCTTATGGTGCGGCTTATACTCTGCAAGAAATGTTAACAATTAAATCAGATGACGTGGCAGGAAGAACAAAAGTTTACGAAACTATTGTTAAGGGTGATGATGATTTTGAATCAGGAGTTCCAGAGTCATTTAACGTATTAATTAAAGAGATTAGATCTTTGGGTTTAAATATTGAATTAACTAACTAAATTTATGAGCAAAGAATTAACAAATTTATTTAAAAAAAATATAAATAAAGAAAATTTTAATAATATTAAAATTTCATTAGCAAGCCCTGAAAAGATTAAATCTTGGTCTTTTGGAGAAATTAAAAAACCTGAAACTATAAATTACAGAACATTTAAACCTGAAAAAGATGGTTTGTTTTGCTCTAGAATATTTGGACCAGTAAAAGATTATGAATGTTTGTGCGGCAAGTACAAGCGTATGAAGTTTAGAGGAATTATTTGCGAAAAGTGCGGCGTTGAAGTTACTAAAGCAAATGTAAGACGTGAACGTATGGGTCACGTTGAATTATCAACTCCAGTTTCACACATTTGGTTCTTAAAATCATTGCCTAGCCGTATAGCTCTTGCGATGGACATGAAGCTTAAAGATCTTGAGAAAGTTTTGTATTTTGAAAATTTTATTATTATTGAGCCTGGACTTACTGAATTTAAAAAAAATCAATTAATTACTGAAGAAGAACTTTTAAAAGCCCAAGAGAAATATGGTGAAGATCAATTTTCAGCTGGAATTGGAGCTGAGGCAATTAGAGAAGTGCTTTCTTCAATCGATCTAGCCGCTGAAAGAGAAAGATTAAGAGAATTATTAAAGAATACAACTTCTAAAGTCGCAGAGGAAAGAGCTATCAAAAGATTAAAATTAGTAGAAAATTTTATTAACTCTGGAAATAAACCAGAGTGGATGATTTTAACTGTTATTCCAGTAATTCCTCCAGAACTTCGTCCTTTAGTTCCTCTTGATGGAGGTAGATTTGCTACATCAGATCTTAACGATTTATACAGAAGAGTAATTAACAGAAATAATCGACTAAAGAGATTAATGGAGTTAAGAGCCCCAGATATTATTGTTAGAAATGAGAAACGTATGCTGCAAGAAGCAGTGGACGCCTTATTTGATAACGGTAGAAGAGGTAGAGTAATTACTGGAACAGGAAAAAGACCTCTTAAATCTTTAGCGGATATGCTTAAAGGTAAACAAGGACGTTTCAGACAAAATTTATTAGGGAAACGAGTTGATTACTCTGGAAGATCAGTAATCGTTGTAGGACCAGAATTAAAACTTCATCAGTGTGGCCTTCCAAAGAAAATGGCTTTAGAATTATTTAAACCATTTATTTATGCAAAATTAGATAAGCTTGGTCTAGCCACGACAATTAAACAAGCCAAAAAAATTGTAGAAAAAGAGAAATCAGAAGTTTGGGATATTTTAGAAGAGGTTGTTAGAGAGCATCCAATTCTTTTAAACAGAGCTCCAACACTTCACAGATTAGGAATCCAGGCTTTTGAACCTTTATTAATTGAAGGAAAAGCAATTCAACTTCATCCTTTAGTTACAGCTGCTTTTAATGCCGATTTCGACGGTGACCAAATGGCTGTTCACGTTCCTTTAAGTATAGAAGCGCAGTTAGAAGCTAGGGTGTTAATGATGTCGACAAACAATATTTTAAGTCCATCAAATGGAAAACCTATCATTGTTCCATCTCAAGACATGGTTTTAGGAATTTACTACATGTCACAGTTTTTTGGTGATCAAGATACAAAACCTGTAGGTTACTTTTTAAATTTAGATGAAATTGCTCAAGGATTAGAAAATAAATTTATAAATGTTCATTCTAAAATCGTATCTCGATTTGAAACTGTAGATGAAAAAGGGAAACCAGTTTTTAAAACTTATCAAAGTAGCGTAGGTAGATTTTTATTAGCAGACGTTCTTCCAAAGCATCATAAAATCTCATTTGATTTAGTTAATAAATTATTAACAAAAAAACAAATTTCTGAACTTATCGATATTATTTTTAGATATTGCGGTCAGAAAGAAACAGTAATTTTCTGTGATAGATTGATGACTATTGGTTTCCTTAATGCATTTAAAGCAGGAATATCTTTTGGAAAAGACGATTTAGTTATTCCAGAATCAAAAAAACAAATTATTTCGGACGCTAAAAAAATGGTTGAAGAATATGAAACTCAATATTCTGAAGGTTTAATTACTAAAGGTGAAAAATATAACAAGGTTGTTGACCAGTGGTCTAAGTGTACAGACAAAATTGCAAGCGAGATGATGAAAAATATTTCTGCTTCTAAAATTAATAAAGAAGATGGTTCAATAACAACTAACTCTATATTTATGATGGCAGATTCAGGAGCTAGAGGTTCAGCAGCTCAGATGAAGCAATTAGCTGGTATGAGAGGTTTAATGGCGAAACCGTCAGGTGAGATTATTGAAACACCTATTATTTCAAACTTTAAAGAGGGCTTAACAGTTTTAGAATACTTTACATCCACTCACGGAGCACGAAAAGGACTTGCTGACACAGCTTTAAAAACAGCAAATTCTGGATACTTAACAAGAAGATTATGTGACGTTTCCCAGGACGTTATTGTTAGGCTTAAATTCTGCGGAACAAAAAAACATATTAATATTAGTGAGATTATAGAAGGTGGTAACATTATCGTATCTTTAACAGAAAGATCCCTAGGAAGAATTGCTGCAAAAGATATTAAAGCTCCAAATACAGGAGATGTTATCGTTAAAGCAAAACAATTAATTGAAGAAAAACAATGTGAGTTGATGGATGCTGCAGGAGTTAAATCTATTGATGTTTATTCACCAATTACTTGTGAAGCAAAAGATGGAATTTGCTCAACTTGTTACGGAAGAGATTTGGCAAGAGGAAGATTGGTATCGCTTGGTGAGTGCGTTGGAATGATCGCTGCTCAGTCAATCGGAGAGCCAGGAACGCAGCTTACAATGAGAACGTTCCACGTTGGAGGAACAGCTCAAATTAAACAAGAGTCATCAATAACATCTCCTTCAGAAGGAGTATTGAAAGTTTCTAATCAAAACTTAATTGAAAATTCCTCAAAAGAATTAATAGTAATGGGAAGAAATACTGAAATTATTATTGAAAAAAATGGAACAAACGTTGCAATGTATAAAATTCCATATGGATCAAAACTTTTTGCAAAACCAGATCAAGCTGTGAAAAAAGGTCAGAAAATTTGCGAATGGGATCCTTATACTCTTCCAGTTATTTCAGAAACTGATGGTATAGTTAATTTTGTAGATTTAATTGATGGAGCTTCTATTACAGATGCTACAGATGAGGCTACAGGAATTTCTTCTAAAGTTGTTTTGGATTGGAGAGCTCAATCTAAAAATCTTGATCTTAAACCAAGAATTACATTAAGAGATAGTAAGGGCAAAGTTGTTAAAAAAGCAGATGACAATGAAGCAAGATACTATCTTGTTCCAGAAACAATTTTATCAGTTGAAGATGGAGATAAAGTTAATGCAGGAGATGTGTTAGCTAGATTACCTAAGGCAACTTCTAAAACAAAAGATATTACTGGAGGATTACCTAGAGTTGCTGAATTATTTGAAGCAAGAAAACCAAAAGAAGGTGCAATCATTGCTGAGAACGATGGTAAGATTGAATTTGGAAAAGAAGTTAGAGGAAAACTTAAAATTACAATTACATCAAAAGCAGGCGTTGAGTCTTCTTATTTAATTCCAAAAGGAAAACAAGTTAACTTCAATCCAGGTGAAGAAATTAAAAAAGGTGAATACTTATTAGACGGAAGCCCAGCTCCACATGATATTTTGAGGATTCTAGGAGTAGAAGCTCTTGCAAATTATTTCATAGACGAAGTTCAAGAGGTTTACAGATTACAAGGTGTTATAATTAACGATAAACACATAGAAGTTATTGTAAGACAAATGTTAAGAAAAGTTGAAATCAAAGCTTCAGGAGATACATCATTTTTAGTTGGAGAACTAGTTGATAAAATTGACTTAGATGAGTTAAACAAAAAATTAGTTTCAGAAGGTAAAAAACCTGCGCAAGTCGATCCTGTATTATTAGGTATCACAAAAGCTTCATTACAAACGAAATCATTTATTTCGGCAGCGTCATTCCAGGAAACAACGCGAGTTCTTACTGAAGCGGCAATCAAGGGCAAGATTGATGTACTTCATGGTCTAAAAGAAAACGTGATTGTTGGAAGACTAATCCCAGCGGGTACTGGAGACAGCACATTCAAATACTCTAAAATCGCTCGTGAAAGAGATATGGAACTTCAAAATGCCAAGGCAAAAGAGCCTGAAAAATTGGAAGTTGCAAAGTAATAATTCCTCAAGTTTTTCAATAGTAATTAAGTAGTTTTTTATACAACTACAATTTGACCTTTCGCGTAATTTGAGTATTATGCCCACACTTTTTTAAGGTAGTAAGTAAGGCTCTAGAGCACTTAAAC